>JAOTZB010000197.1 GCA_029861625.1 Acidimicrobiia bacterium | reverse complement strand
CTGCTGTTGACACTGTCGTCCGGGGTCACCGGTTACACGACCATTCACGCCGGCTCGGCGCGTCAGGCGCTCACCAGGCTGCGATTCATCTGCCAGCTGTCCGACACGTCCAACGAGTTGCCCATGTCGGCACTCAACACGCTCGTGTCCGACTCCATCGATATCGTCGTGCACTGCGTCCGGACGGCCGACGGTCCGAAGGTGTCGTCAGTCATCGCGGTCGAAGAGCTCCAGAGCGCAGTCGACGGCACACAGTTCACCGTGTCCGAGGTGTTCCGCCGCGCTCGCCACGAGGATCAGCTCACGTGGACGGGCACCCTTCCGGTGCGAGCGATTCGGGCGTTCGAGGAACACGGATTCGACATTCGCGAGCTGCTCGATATCGACGAGAACACCGACGCCCCCCGCGGTGATCTCGCGTGATCGGGCTTCTGTTGGCGCTCGTCGGAGGGCTCGGAGTGTTCTACGTGTACACCGCCTACGCGTTCGGCTGGTCCGGCGCGAGCGTGGCCCCGAGGCCGCACCGACGACGGCAGCCAGCACGAGAACAGATCGAACAGTGGCTGGTACAGGCCGGGCTCGAGGGCATCGACCTCACCCAGTTCGGCGGCGTCGTCGTGATGTTGTTCATCCTCGGCGGACTCGTCACCTACGCTGTCTTCGGCGGCATCATTCCGGCCCTCCTGGTGGCGATCTTCGCGGCCACATTCCCGCTCGCCAGCTATCGCATCCGTCGCCAGAAGCGGCGCGTCCGGGCCCAGGAGGCCTGGCCCCGGATGATCGAGGAGATGCGAATACTCACCGGCTCGCTCGGCCGGTCGATTCCCCAGGCCTTGTTCGATGTCGGCCAACGGGCGCCCGACGAGATGCGGCCGGCCTTCGCGCAAGCCCATCGTGAGTGGCTCATCTCGACGAACTTCCCCCGTACGGTCGCCGTGTTGAAGACCGGACTCGCCGACGCAACCGCCGATGCGGCATGTGAGACCCTGCTCGTCGCGCACGAAATCGGCGGCACCGACCTCGACCAACGACTCGCTGCGCTCGCGGAAGATCGAATCGAGGACGTTCAGGGGCGCAAAGACGCCATCGCCAAACAGGCCGGAGCCCGATTCGCCCGCTGGTTCGTGCTCGTCGTACCGGCCGGCATGGCCCTGGCCGGCATGTCGGTCGGCAACGGCCGATCGGCATACGGCACACCGACGGGCCAGCTGATCGTCGTGTTCGCGTTGCTCATCATCATCGGCTGTTGGCTCTGGGCCGGTGCCATCATGCGCCTCCCAGAAGAGCAGCGAGTGCTCGATGGCGGAGAGGGCGAGGAGGCATGAGCCGCCTCACGGTCTTCGCCGGCCTCGCACTCTGGATCGGCCTGGTCCTGTTGTTGTCCGAGCTCCGCTGGTTCAGCCGTCGGCCCCTCACCGAGCGGCTCCGCGCCTACTCGTCGTCGGTCGGCACTCGCCAGTCGCGCAGCGGCTTGCTCAGCGTCGAGTCGTTCCGCGAAGTCGCCGCTCCCCTCTCACGATCCATCGGCTCCACCGCGGCGCGGATGTTCGGCGTGAGTGAGGAGCTGAGCGTCCGGTTGCGCCGGATCCACTCCCCTCTCGACGTCACGGCGTTCCGTACCCGCCAGGTGGGCATCAGCCTCGCGGTCGCCGGCGTCTCGACCCTCTTCGCGGTTGCGGTGCAGCCGCAGGTGGTTGTTGCACTCCTGATGATCATCGGCGGCCCGATCCTCGCCTTCTTGGTCCAGGAGCAACAGGTCGCATCGCAGTCCGACCGGCGGCAGCGACGGCTCTTCCTCGAGCTACCGGTCATCGCCGAGCAGCTCGGCATGTTGTTGTCTGCCGGCTACTCGCTCGGCTCGGCGTTGCAACGGATATCGACCCGCGGCAGCGGCGTGGTCGCCGAGGACCTCCGCATCGTGGGCAGCCGTATCCGTCAGGGCCTCTCCGAGGAGCAGG
Organism: Acidimicrobiia bacterium; assembly: GCA_029861625.1. GTDB lineage: Bacteria > Actinomycetota > Acidimicrobiia > Acidimicrobiales > JAHEJN01 > JAOTZB01. Next base: position 5,267 of record JAOTZB010000197.1, on the reverse strand, counting down.
CGTTGAAGGAGTGGGCCGAGCTCGCCGATGTCGACGCGCTCGATCGCCTCGTCTCGGTGCTCGCGCTGAACCGCGAGGCCGGTGACCTCGGGCGGCTCATCCACGAGGAGGCACGCTCGATCCGGCGCGAGGTCCACCGCGAGCTGCTCGCAACGATCGAGCGACGGGGCCAGCAGGTCTGGATCCCCGTCACGGTCGCCACACTCATACCCGGCGTGATGTTCATCGCCGTTCCATTCATCGAGGCGCTGCGACTTTTCACCGATGCATGACATGCTGTCACCAGGGAGGAAATCATGAACCCACTCACAACCGCCACGATCCGGCTGGCCATCACGGTCCGTCTGTTCACCGCGGCCGCAGTGCGTCGCGCCGGCGACGAGCGCGGCGAAGGCGTCATCTCAGCCGCCATCGCAGTGCTGATCATGGCCTTCCTCGGCGTTGCGGCTTGGCTTGCCTTCAAGGGAATCTTCGACAGTGCGAGCAGCAAGGCCGAGGGCCAGGTCGACCAGATCGGCGGCTGATCGCACCACCGGACCGACACGACAAAGGTCCCGTGAACCACCTCGAAATCCGACGCCGCCGGCTTCACGAGCGCGGTACCGGGCTCATCGGCACCCTCGTCGGGTTCGTCATCTTCTTGATGTTCCTGTTCTTGTCGATGCACCTGCTGTTGCACCTGTACGCCACGTCGCTCGTCTCGAGCGCGGCACACGATGCTGCAGCCGCAGTGGCATCTGCACCCGAGGCCACGCGCGCCGCCGCCAGTGCCGACGCCCAAGCCGCCCTGATCGGCGACCTCGGACGTTTCGGGCGGGAGATGTCGGTGGCCTGGTCCTACGCGGATGATCGCGTCACCGTCACGATCACCGGCCGGGCGCCCTCCCTGCTACCCACCGGCCTCACCTCGGCCGTCGGCCTCGACATCGACGAGACCGTCACCGTCCGCATCGAGAAGTTCCGTGCGACCGAAGCGCCCTGAGCCGGAACGGTCCGACCGGTGCCGGGGCGAGCGCGGCACGGTCGGCGGGGTGGAGGCGATCCCGTTCGGTCTGCTGCTCTTCGTCGCCGGGACATTGTTGATCGCCAATGCCTGGGCGGTCATCGACGCCAAGATGGGCACGAGCACCGCGGCGCGCGAAGCGTCACGATTCCTGGTCGAGTCCAACGGCGACGCCGGCGGTGCGATCGCTGTCGGCAACACGGCGTTCGAGAACCAGGTCGGCACGCTCGAGCGGCTGTCGAGCGACATCTCGATCGCCGGGCTAGGACCAGGCCCCGACAGCTTCGTCCGCTGCGCCCGCGTAACGGTGACCTACACCTACGAGACGCCGGTGGTGTCGATTCCGTTCATCGGCGGCTGGGGCAGCGGCATCGACGTGACCTCGACCCACAGCGAGCTGGTCGACCCACTCCGTGGCGGCCTCGGCGAGGAGAGCGTGTGTTAGCGGCAGCGCGCCCGCTGAGACGCGACCGGGGCAGCGTGATGCTCCTGGTTCCTGCAGGCGTGCTGCTCGTGATAATCCTGGCGGCCATCACGGTCGACTTCAGTCACCTCTACCTCGAGCGACGTGAGCTCCAGTCAGCGGCGGCCGCCGCCGCGAACGACGCGGCGGTGGCCGCCATCGACATCGACCGCATCCGCGCCGGCGACGACCCGGCGGAGGCGATCGACTTCGCCGCCGCCAATCAGATCGCGCAGATCTCGGTCGCGGCCCAAGACGTCGCCGGCAGCGTGAGCGTGGCGTTGGTCAGCGACGGATCGGGCCGAGTTGGCGTCGAGGTCACCATCACCCGAGTCGTCGACTACATCTTTGCCCCGGCCGTCCCCGGCGGCCCCGCGTCGAAGGCGGTCACCGGACGAGCAGTCGCCTACGCCGAAGTCGGCTGACCCATCCGACAATCCGAAGGGCCCGAAATTGCGGTTGCTACGCGCGCTACGCGCGCGCCACATCCGCAATTTCACGCCGCGCCGCTCGGTTCGGTCAGTCGCCGGTGACGTTGTCGATCCGGTCGCCGAGCCACTCGAACAGCGTGACCTGCGCGATGAACTGGAAGATGAACCAGGCAATCACCAGAAGTGCGCCGACGACGATTGCGATCTTGATCCAGCGAAGGAACACGGCCGCGTACTCGGCCACCACCGACCGGCTCTGCGCGATCGCAACCTGGGCTCGCCTGGAGAACAGGTCGGCGGCGCGACTGACCTCCAGGCGGGTGGCGTCGCGCACCTGCGAGACGATCTGTTCGGTGTCGCGTTCTCTCAGCTGCAGGTCGCCGACCCTCGGCACCGCGGACCCCGTTGCCACATCGCTTGCCGCGCGGAATGCGACGTCGCGCTCGGTGGCGGTCGGAGGGGAACGATACTCATCGGTCCAGTCCGTACCTTCCCACCACCGCAGCCGACCGCCACCGAGCGGGTCGGGATACCAACCAGGCGGCGGGGCGTCCTCGAGCTTCACCTGTTGTCCCTGCGCGCCGATTGCGGTGGCGGTACGTCGACACGGTCATCGGCGTCGGGCACGTCCAAGCCACCCTTGGGCCGAACCTCGTCGGTAGAGTCGTCGGCGCGCGCGGTCTCGGTGAGAGCGGCCACCGTGCCGAGCAGACCCGAGAACTCCGCAGGTATCACGAGCTTGGTGGCACGCCCATCGCCGATGCGTTCGAGCGCCGCCAGGTACTCCACGGTGAGCACGCTGTTGTCGGCATCGGCCTCTTTGATGGCGATCAGCCGAGCACGGGCCCCGGCGCCCTCGCCGATCCCGATCTTCTCCAGTCGCAGCCGATCGGCCTCGGCTCGCAGCTCGATGGCGCGAGCGTCGCCCTCGGCGTCGAGCACCGCTGCCGTCTTGCGACCCTCCGCAGCCAGGATCGAAGCCTGCTTCTCACCATCGGCCCGAGCGATCGCGGCCTCCTGGTAGCCGGCAGCCTCGGTGACCGTTGCCCGTCGATCGCGCTCGGCGCGCATCTGGGCGTGCATGGCCGACACGATGTCGGGTGGCGGGTCGATCCGCTGGATCTCGACCCTGACGACACGGACGCCCCACTTGTCGGTGGCGTTGTCGAGCACCTCGCGGAGCTGGGTGTTGATCGTGTCACGTGACGTCAAGGCCTTATCGAGCTCGAGGTCGCCGATGAGGTTGCGAAGGTTGGTCTGGGCCAGCTTCGTGATCCCGAGGAAGAAGTCGACCACGTTGTAGACGAGCCGTTGCGGATCCGTGGCCTCGTAGAAGACGACGGCGTCGACCGACACCACGACGTTGTCCTTCGTGATCACCTCTTGGGGCGGCACATCGACCACTTGCTCGCGCATGTCGATGAGCTGGATCCGCTCGATGAACGGCAGGATCAGGTTGAAGCCCGGCTGTTTGGTCGTCTTGTACCTTCCGAGTCGCTCCACGAGTCCCTGCTGGAACGGTCGAACGATCTTCACCGCCCGGATCAGGACGGCGATGACCACGATGGCCAACGCGGCAATGAAGATTGCGGCTGCGTTCATCGACGATCCTCTCTCGTGTCGGACTCGTCCGAGTCGATCGGCTCGACAACGAGTCGCGCGCCCTGCATGGACATTATTCGAACCTTCGTTCCGGTAGACAGCGGCATCTCGTCGCTCGTGACAACTCCCCAGGTCTCCCCCTCGACCGAGATCCGTCCGCGCCGTTCGGCGTCGTCGGGTGTGACGGCCACCGTGACGATTCCCGTCATTCCGACCAGGCGATCAGCGCCGACTCCGGGCGGAAGAACGTGGTCGCGGAGGAACTTCTTCGCCCATCGGTAGAAGCCGACCCACAGTGCTCCGCCCCCCAGGACGAACACCGCCCATTGCGCCTCGACGGACACGTCGTAGAACCCCAGCAGCGCCGCGACGAACGCCGACACACCAAACGGCAGGAGCACGAACGACCCGCCGAGCAGCGTGACCTCGATCAGGGTGAAGGTGACCGCGACGAAGAGCCATATCCAGGGCCAGACGTTCAGATCGATGCCGAGATCCAACACGCACCCAGTGTAGGTGTGCCCATCGACCCGAGGCCGAGCACTGGTGTCCGGGGCGCGCCGAGCCGGGCCAGACGGGCTGAAACCGACCGACGAAGCCCGGTGATGACCGGCCAACAACCCGAAATTGCGGTGATGGCGCGCGCTGAAAGCGCGCCATCACCGCAATTTCGGGTGCGGGTGGCGGGTGAGGGACGGCGCCAGCGCTTTTCAGGCCACGTCGACGAACATCTGCACGCTCGTGCCGTTGTTCATGCTGACGGTCACCGTGTATCGGCCAGACGTGTCTCCGGCGACGAACTGCGCGGTCAGCAGCGCTGTCGGCAGGTTGAGCACCGGAGCGATGATCGCCGTCGACGGGCCGAGCGCACCGATGGACTGCCCAGAGGCGCCCGCGGGCGAGTCGATCGTGATCTGACCGACAACACGTCGGCCTTCGACCAGTTGCGCGTGGTTCTCGTTCACCTGCCGGATGTCGACGCCGACCGCCGGCTCACCGCGTTTGTCCCACAACAAGAAGTCGTAGGGCAGCGGCGTCGGCGCCCCGAGTGCCGCCTGCTGGTAGATCGTGTTGGGTGTACCGGCATTGAACGCGCTTGTCACGTTCACGCTGGCCCGGGCATCGGGGCGGATGTGCACGATGGCGACGCCTGTCTCGACGGCGCCGCCCGGGCCGGTCTGGGCCTCGACGGCGAGCTCGTACCGACCCGGCTGCGGGTTGACGAAGCTGCGCAGGATCAGGTGGAGCTGCTTGATCCCCGGCTCGAAGGGGGGCGACGGAACGAGGTCGGTGGTGGCCGTGAAGACGATGGTGTTCGTACCCTCGAGGCCGACGGTGTAGTTCGCCGGTGACGGCGGGATCGGATGCTGGGGCCAGCCCTGCAACATCACGCCGGTGCTACATGTCCCCGCGGGGGGCGGGCAACTCGGCGGCGGGCCGGGGTTCGTCACCGGTCCCCCGGTGTTCACGAAGTCGTCGGGCAACGTCACCTTGATCGTGTCGCCGGTGAGCAGCGTGCGCCCGGCCACACTCGGGTCGAGCGACCGATCGAACGCGATGACGAAGTCGGTGGGCGCGCCTGCGACATCGCCGTCGGGCGTGATCGGTGCCTTCACCGCGCTGGCGACGATCCCGGTGTCGGCCGCCCCCGACGTCGGCGCTGCCCCGATCGCCAGCAGTGCCACGAGCATCGCGACTGCGAGCGCGATGCCGAGGGCCATCTTCTCGGCCGGGTGACTCCGTTGCGTCACGACCGAGCTGTCCAGTG
>JAOTZB010000196.1 GCA_029861625.1 Acidimicrobiia bacterium | reverse complement strand
TGCTCGGGGTCCGAGGCGGTCGACACCGCGTTCAAGCTGGCCCGGCTGGTCCAGCAGCGGCGAAGCAACGGCGCGAAGCAGATCGTGATGAACCGCACTCGCGGGTACCACGGCACGAACTACGGCGGCACGTCGGCGCAGGGCATCGCACCGAACAAGACCGGCTTCGGCGATCTGGTCCCGAACCACAGCGAGCTCGCGGCCGACGACCTCGAAGCCGCGGCATCGTTCTTCGCAGAACACGGCGGCGAGATCGCGGCGGTCATCACCGAGCCGGTGCAGGGCGCCGGCGGGGTCTTCCCGCCACCCGACGGCTACCTCGAAGGTCTCCGCCGGCTCTGTGACGACAACGGCGCGTTGTTGATCTTCGACGAGGTGATCACCGGCTTCGGCCGAACGGGCGAGTGGTTCGCAGCCCAGACCTACGGTGTCACGCCCGACCTCATGACCTTCGCGAAGGGTGCGACCTCGGGATATCAGCCGCTGTCGGGCGTGATCGTCAGTCGTGCCGTTGCCGCCGAGCTCGAGAACATGGGCGACATGCTCCGCCACGGGTACACCTACTCGGGCCATCCGGCCGCGTGTGCCGCGGCCATCGCGAACATCGAGCTGATGGAATCCGAGGGCCTCGTGGCCAGGGCTCACCACCTCGAGGATCTGTTCTCCAAGGGTCTCGCTGCGCTTGCCGGCGATGGTCTCATCGAGAGCTACCGCGGTGTCGGCGGGGTCTGGGCCGCAGAACTGGGTCGCCCGTCGATGGAGGCGCGGGATCACATGCTCGAGAGCTCGGGTGTGATCATGCGACCGATCGGCACCGCGCTCGCGCTCTGCCCGCCGCTCGTCATCACCGACGACGAGGTCGGCCGGATGCTCGACGCCCTCGAAGACTCACTGCGCTGAAATCCGGAGCCGGCCTCGTCGAACTGCCTCTGCTCAGTTGACCCTGAACGTTCCCGCACCACCACGATCGGACCGTCAGGTGTCTCGATCACCTGCCACGTCAACTGTCCGCTCTCGTGCATCGGGCGGCCGATCCACTGCGCGTAGTCGGGATGTGCATCCGTGACGACGCCGTTCGTCCGCCAATTGCCGTTCTTGCCGTGACGCGCGGTGGTCGTGCCCATGCGTCGGGTATCCAGCCAGAGGCGAACGTCCAACTCGGGAGCGACTACCCCCCGGCGGCAGCCTCCAGGGTGGCGTCGATGTCGCCCTGGGAGATCCCGCAGTCGAGCGCGGCCACGACAACCGGCTCGACCGCAGCCGGCTCGAACGTCGCTATTCCTGCCGCCAGTAGCTCGGCCTCGGTGGTCCGGGACAGCAAGGTCTCGCTGGTGCACACTGCGAGCTGCGGTTCGATCCCCTGGGCCGTGAGCAGGTCGAACAACGTCCCGTCGACCAGACCGGTGGGCCGGTCGGTGCCGAACGTCGACGGGTCGATGCCCTCGGGCTCGCCGTCGCCGTCGCCGGATTCGGGCTCGGGCGTGGGTGTCGGCGTCGGGGCGGGCGTCGGTGTCGGGAGCGGGACCGACGTGAACGCCAGCTCGCTGGACTCGCCGCTGCTCGTGTCGGCCGCGGCGAACAGCCCGATGCCGACCCCGACGAGGACCACACCCGCAACGGTCGCGGCGATCATCTGTCGTCGATCCTTCGTCGCCAACCGCACCGAGCCCTTGCGCCGCTCGATGGCTATCCAGCCCAGACCGTCGGCCCAGACGAGCAGCGGCGGCATGACGATCAGCGCCGCCGCCAGTGCGACGGCCACGTTCATGGTCACGATGATCCCGAAGTCCCGCAGCAGCGGCAGCGCCGAACCGATCAGGACGGCGAAGCCGCCGATGGTGGTCGCCGCCGACGTGAAGAAGGCACGACCGGTCCGTGCCGATGCCATGTCGGTCGCGGCGCGCGGCTCGAGGCCGCGTTGTCGCTCCTCGAGATAGCGCGCCAGGATCAGGATGCTGAACTCGGCGCAGGTCGCGATGACGAGCGGCCCACTCACGGTTGTGAGCGGGCTGAGCGTGAGGCCGAACGCGCCGACGATGATCGACGACACGCCGACGGCCAGCGCCACCGGCACGAGCGCGAGTGCCGCCCGTGCGAGACTGCGATGCCGGATCAGGAACCAGAGGGCCACGATCGTGAGTCCGAGATAGGTGAGCACTGCCCGGTTGGCCGACAGGTTCTCGAGCAGCCCGACGCCGACGACGGCAAGACCCGCGGGCACAGCGCGCACCGGATCGTTGCCCTCGGCCAGATCGACGAGCAACACGCTGTCGCTCGCCACGTCGAGCGCGTCGATACGACCCTCGAGGTCCGCTTCGAGGTCGGCGACGATGACGGCCCGCTCCTCGAGACTGGCCGGCGCCAGGCGGAGGTTCACCTGGGTCGCGGTGCCATCGGATGACAGCAGTGCTCGCGCGATGGCCGGTGGCATGACCTCGGCCGCCGCCTGTAGCTCCTCCGGGGTCGGCGTCAACGTGCTCGCCCCCGGAATGGTGATGATCTTGCCCATCGTGTTCACGAGGCTCGACGAGCTGACGACCTCGGGCCGCTGCTCGGCGTCGAGGGTGAAGTCCCACAACAGCCGGTTGATGTCGGCGTCGAGCACGTTGTTGGCCTCGACCAGCACACCGAGGGTCGAGCTGAAACCGGTGCGATCCTCGAGGGTCTCGATGTCGGCGACAGTCTGGGAGTCCTGATCGATCCAGCGCACCGGATCGGACTCGATCTCGACGCCGCCCTCGACGGCGACGCCGATGCCGAAGAGCACCACTGCCAGTGCGACGAGCACAGGTCCGATCTTCTCGGGAAGCGAGCCCAGCTTCACGACGATGCGCTCGACGACCGACGCCCCCCGCTCCTCGGTGCGATGGCCGTACTCGCGAATGCCCAGGATCGCCGTCGGCAACACGATTCCCGTGATCAACAGCACCACCACACCGATCGCCAACATGACGCCGAAGTCGCGGATCATCGGCACCTGGGAGATCTGCAACGCGAGGAAGGCGAGTGCGCTGCCGATCGTCGCCACCAAGAGCGCGGGGCCGACGTTCGCCAGGGTCTCGGCCATCGGGTGCTCCTCCTTGTCGAGCACCACCTCTTCCTCCACCCGGTTGTGGATCTGGATGGCGAAGTCGATGCCGAGGCCAATGAGGATCGGCAGGCCCGAGATGGTCACCAGCGAAAGGTCGATGCCCGCGTAACCGAGCAGCGCGAAGGTCCAGATCACGCCGAAGACGACCCCGAGCAGCGGCAGCAGTCGCCAGCGCACCCTGAACATCAAGAGCAGGATCACCGCCATCACGATCAGCGCGGCGACGCCGAGGGTGAGCATGCCGCCCTTGAGGTAGTCGTTGATCTCACCGAGATAGACGGGCGAGCCGGTGACGATCAGCTCGAAGCCCTCGAGCTCGATGGTGTCCAGCACCTCGATCACTTCGTCGGTCCCGGCCGAGAGCTCGTCGAGCGTCGCGTTGCCCTCGATGATCACGCCACCGACCGCAACCTTCTGCGACGGGAACGTCGACGCCAGGGAGAGCCGGATCTCGAGATTCTCCTGCGGCGGCGCGACGGCCACGCCGTCGACGATCTCGAAGTTGTCGTTGCCGAAGACCAGGACGTCGTTCCACGCCGGGTTGCCGATCTCTTGATCGTCGACCTCACCGACACGTGCGAGACCGATCTGGACATCGGCGTTCCGGGCGACCTGCCCGTCGGGATCGGGATCGCGCTGGGCAGCGGCGAGCAGCGCCGATCGGCCGGCGCCCTTCACCAAGGCGTCGCTGAACTGCATCGACACGAGGGGGGTGATCACGGCGGATGTCTGGGGGATGGCCTCGAGCTCGGCGGTGACCCGTTCCAGCTCGGCCAGGTTCTGACCGGCGAACAGATCGCTCACGTCGTGATCGTCGTCGGCGGTGAACAAGAGCACAGCGGTCTCGCCGCCGAACTGGTCCTGGAACTCGACGTTGTCGAGGCTGGCCTGGGAGTCGGTGTTGAGGTAGCTGTCCTGGCCGGTAGCGAACTCGATCTGGGTGACGCCGTACACCAACGCGCCCGTCACGACGAGGACGCCCAGGATGACGAATGCCCAGTACTTCCCGAGCAGAACGCCTGCCCGACGCCAGTACGACTCGGCTTTCATCGAGTGCCTCTTTCGTTGGTCCGACCGCGAAGGCCTGCCATCTTCTACCACGGGACGCTCGGCGGCAACGTGGTCGCGCACCGGTCGCTCGGTTCGCGGCGCCCTAGGCTCGCCGGCCATGAGCTTCGTGACCCATCTCGAATCGGCCATCGACGGCACCGTGTTGTCACACACCGAGCTCCAGACACTGCACGCTGGTCGGCCGCTCTGGGTTCGGTATGACCTCGATGCCGTCGGCGCGGTCATGACGAAGCAGGACGTCGCGGCCCGGCCACCCACCATGTGGCGCTACGCCGAGCTGCTCCCCGTCGAGGACGAGGGCAAGATCGCGTCGCTCGGCGAGGGAATGACTCCGTTGCTGCCCTGCCCGCGGCTCGGCGCCGGGCTGGGACTGCGAGATCTGTGGATCAAGGACGAGTCGCAGCTGCCGACCGGTTCGTTCAAGAGCCGTGGACTCGCCATGGCGGTCAGCCGCGCCAACGAGCTCGGCGTGGAACGGCTCGCGATTCCCACGGCCGGCAACGCCGGCGGCGCCATGGCGGCCTACGCAGCACGGGTCGGCATCGAGGCCTGGGTCTTCATGCCGGCCGACACGCCCGTGGTCAATCAGGCCGAGACCGCCTACTACGGCGCGAGGGCGTACCTCGTCGACGGCTTGATCACCGACTGTGGGGCGGTGGTGCGCGACGGCACACCCCACATGAACTGGTTCGACGTCTCGACGCTGAAGGAGCCATACCGCATCGAGGGGAAGAAGACGATGGGCCTCGAGCTCGCCGAACAACTCGACTGGGAGCTGCCCGACGTCATCTTGTACCCGACCGGTGGAGGCACCGGTCTGATCGGGATGTGGAAGGCGTTCGCCGAGCTCACCGAGCTCGGCTGGCTCGCATCGTCGCGACGACCTCGGATGATCTCGTGCCAGGCCGCCGGCTGCGCCCCGATCTCCACGGCCTGGGCCGCCAACGAACGGTTCGCCGAACCGTTCCCGAACGCGACGACGGCCGCCAGCGGACTCCGGGTGCCGGCCGCGGTCGGCGACTTCATGATCATCGACGCCGTGAACGCGTCGGGGGGCCAGGCCCGCTCGGCCGCCGAGGACGACCTGCTCGCGTGGGCCCGCCGGGGTTCGGCGCTCGAAGGCATCGCCATCGCACCGGAGGCGGGTGCGTGCCTCAGCGTGCTCGAGCAGCTCGTCGCCGAGGGAGCAGTCGGCGCCGACGAGCGAATCGTCGTCTACAACACCGGCGCGGCCCAGAAGTACCTCGAGGTCATTCGGACCGACCTGCCGACGCTCCCGACACCAGTCGACTGGTCGGCGCTGAGCTGATGAGCTCCGTCTGCCGGCCGGCTCATCCGAGTAGCGCCGTGCGTTGACTACGATCACGGGCACGGGGGGCTCGTCCATGTCCGATCGAAACGACAACGATGTCGTCGACGACATCGTGCAACACAGTCGGCTGGCGTCGACTGGCGACGACGATCGGGTCGAGTCGTACCTGCGCAGCTACTTCCGGCACGTCGATCCTGCCGATCTCGATGAACGTCGGGTCGAGGATCTGTTCGGCGCGGCCGCCGATCACGGTCGTCTTGCGCTGGCCTGGACGCCCGGAACCGACACGATCGTCGTCCGCAACCCGAGTGTCGAGACCGACGGCTGGGAGAACCAACACACAGTGGTGATGCTCGTCGTCGACGACCTGCCGTTCCTCGTCGACTCGGTGACGATGGAGATCACCAGGCAGGGCCACGGGATCCATCTGGTCGTCCATCCGATCATGCTGGACGGCCGCCGAGCCGATCTCGGCATAACCGATCCCGGCACCCACCCCGACGTCGACGGCGGACTCGTATCGCTCATCTACCTCGAGATCGACAAGCAGTCCGGCGAGCACGAGCTCGAGGCCGTCGAAGCAGGTCTGCACCGGGTGCTCTGCGACGTGCGAGCCGCCGTCGAGGACTGGCAGCCGATGCGCGACCAGGCGCTCCGGATCGCCGACGAGATCCAGGGCTCGGATCTGCCGGTCGCCCCCGCCGATCTCGCCGAAGGGGTCGAGTTCCTGCGATGGCTCGCCGACAACCACTTCACGTTCCTCGGCTATCGCGAGTACCGGCTCGCCGATGTCGACGGTGAGGAGAGCCTGTGCCACGTCGAGGGCTCGGGTCTCGGCATCCTCCGCTCGCCGAACGGTCCCACGAGCCGACCGCTGAGCGATCTGCCCGAGGCGGCACAGCGACAGGTGCACGACCCCAGGCTGTTCAACCTCACGAGTGCCGACTCGCGGGCCACCGTGCATCGCGCCGCTTTCCTCGAGTACGTGGGCATCAAGATCTTCGACGCCGGCGGCGCCGTCATCGGCGAGCACAGGTTCCTCGGTCTCTACTCCTCCCAGGTGTTCATCCGGAGTGTTACCGAGATCCCGATCATCCGCCGGCTCGTCGCAGAGGTCCGCGACCGGAGCGGCTACCCGGTGAACGGCCACGACGAGAAACGGCTCCTGGCGATCCTCGAGTCGTATCCACGCACCGAGCTGTTCCAGCTCACCACCGACGAGCTCTTCGACACGGCCATGGGCATCGCGCGGCTGCAGGAACGGCATCGGGTCCGCGTGTTCTCCCGCTACGAGCGCTTCGGCCGCTTCGTCAGCTGCCTCGTCTTCCTCCCCCGTGAGCGTTACAACACCGACACCCGGCACGGCATCCAGGAACTGCTGACCGAGGCGTTCGGTGGCGAGGTCATCGACTGGGACGCGCGCGTCACCGAGTCGGTTCTCGCTCGGCTGTACTTCACCGTCGCGTGCGTCAACGACGGCACCGAGCAGGTCGACACGCGCGATCTCGAGGCCCGCATCGCGACGCTCATCCGCATGTGGGACGACGATCTCGCATCCGAGATCGTCGACGCATTCGGGGAGGGTCTCGGCATCGACCGGCTGCATCGCTACGGCCGCGCCTTCCCGCAGGCCTACAAGGTCGCCTTCGATCCCCGGGCGGCCGTCGCCGACATCGACAACATGGAGTCGCTCGACACCAAGCTCGGCATCGGGCTCAGCGTCTATCGAGAGCCCGGCCTGTTCTCGTCGTCGTTCAAGATGAA
>JAOTZB010000195.1 GCA_029861625.1 Acidimicrobiia bacterium | reverse complement strand
GCCGCTGCTCTTCGGGGAGATCATCGACTCGGCGATCGCCAACCAGAACCGGGGCGAGCTCGATCTGTTGGCCGGACTCATCGTGGCGGCCGCGTTCGGGCAGGCCGCGCTCGCCTTCGCGGAACGTTGGTTCTCCGCCAAGATCGGCGAAGGCCTGATCTTCGATCTCCGCGTGTCGCTCTACGACCACGTCCAGCGGATGCCGATCGGCTTCTTCACCCGCATCCAGACCGGATCGCTCATCAGCCGGCTGAACAACGACGTCATCGGCGCCCAGCGGGCCATGACCGGAACGCTCGGTCAGGTCGTCTCGAACGTGATCATCGTGGCGACGACGGTCGTGGCCATGTTCACCTTCGAGTGGCGCCTCACGCTGCTCGCGCTGGCGTTGCTTCCGATCTTCGTGCTGCCGACCAAGCGTGTCGGCCGCAGGCTCCAGGCGATCACCCGTCAGGGCATGGAGCAGAACGCCGCGATGAACAACACCATGACCGAACGCCTCAACGTGTCGGGCGCGATGTTGGTGAAGTTGTTCGGCCGCCACGACGACGAACGAGATGAGTTCGCGGGGCGAGCCGGCCACGTCCGCGACATCGGCATCCGCAGCGCGATGCTCGGCCGGGCCTTCTTCATCAGCCTCACCCTCGTCGGGGCGGTCGGCACGGCGCTCATCTACTGGATCGGCGGTCGGCTCGTCATCTCCGGCGACCTCAGCGTGGGCGAGCTGGCCGCGATGAGTCTTCTCGTGGCCCGGATCTACACACCGCTGACCGCGCTCACCAACGCCCGAGTCGACATCATGACGGCGTTCGTCTCGTTCGATCGCGTGTTCGAGGTGCTCGACACGCCCAACACCATCGTCGACAGGGCCGATGCTCGTGCGCTCGACGACGCGGCCGGCGCGATCTCCCTCGACGACGTCTGGTTCACATATGGCGACGAGTCGACGTTGTCGTCGCTCGAAGCCGACCACGACACGACGGGCGAACCGAACGCCCCGGTCCTGCGTGGCATCACCGCCGAGATCCCCGCCGGAAGCCTCACTGCGATAGTCGGACCGTCCGGCGCGGGTAAGACCACGCTCGTGAGCCTGATTCCCCGGCTGTTCGACGTCGACTCGGGGGCGGTCCGAATCGACGGGATCGATGTCCGCGAGCTGACCCAGCAGAGCCTCCGGTCTTCGATCGGTGTCGTCAGCCAGGACCCTCACCTGTTCCACGACACCATCGAGGCCAACCTCCGCTACGCGCGGCCGACCGCCACCGGGCCCGAGATCGAGGCAGCAGCCGACGCCGCGCAGATCCACGGTCTCATCGCCTCGCTCCCCGACGGCTACGGCACGGTGGTCGGCGAGCGCGGCTACCGGCTGTCCGGGGGCGAGAAGCAGCGACTCGCGATCGCCCGCATGCTGTTGAAGGACCCGGCAGTTGTCGTGCTCGACGAGGCGACGAGCCATCTCGACAGCGAGAACGAGGCGCTCGTGCAACGGGCGCTCGGGCATGCGCTCGAGGGCCGCACGGCGGTCGTCATCGCCCACCGCCTGTCCACCATCACCGCGGCCGATCAGATCCTCGTCGTCGATGCGGGTCGCCTCGTCGAACAGGGAACCCACCTCGAGCTGCTGGCCGCCGATGGGCTCTACGCCGACCTCTATCGCACCCTCGTGCGGGGCGACCAGCTCGCGAGCGCCGACTGACCACGCCCGGCCGGAGCGTCGCAGGGCGGGAGGTAGTGTCGGCCGACATGACCGAGGTCTCCCTCTTCTCCGACGACCCGAGCGCCGGGCAGCGCACCTACACCGTCGCGGCGCTGGCGAACGAGCTGGCGCGGACGCTGCGCGAGCAGTTCGGCACCGACGTCTGGGTGCAAGGAGAGCTCCGCAATCTCAATCGATCCTCCACGGGCCACGTCTACTTCGACCTCGTCGATCCCCCCGAGGGCGGCGAGTCGCCGGCCGCCAGCGTGTCGGTCGTGCTGTTCCGCAAGACCAAGGACGTCGTGAACCGCATGCTGGCCAGCCAGGGCGGCGTTCGGATGACCGACGGGCTCGAGGTCCGCATCCGTGGCGCGATCGACTTCTACGCACCCCAGGGCCGGCTCCAGATCCGCATGACCGGCATCGATCCGAGCTACACCATCGGCCGGTTGGCCGCCGACCGCGAGCGACTGTTGGCCACGCTTCGTCGCGAGGACCTTCTCGAGCGGAACGCGCGCCTTCCTTTCCCCGTGCTGCCGCTGCGCGTCGCGCTGGTCACCAGCGCCGGCAGCGCGGCCTGTCACGACTTCCTCGCCGAGCTCGAGCGATCCGGCCTGGCATGGGAGGTCGCGTTGATCGACACCAGGGTCCAGGGTCTTGCCGCGGTCGACGGCATCTGCCGGGCGCTGCAGCGGGCGGGCGCCCATGGCGATGTGATCGCGCTCGTTCGAGGAGGCGGTGCCCGCACCGATCTCGCCGCTTTCGACCACGAGCTGGTCGCACGGGCCATCGCCACCAGCGCCACGCCGATCATCACCGGTATCGGCCATGAGATCGACCGCTGCGTCGCCGACGAGGTCGCGGCTCGATCGTTCAAGACCCCGACGGCAGCAGCGGCATCGCTCGTCGACGCGGTGCTCCAGCAGCGGCGCGGCATCGACGTGCTCGCCCGCCGGGTGCAACAGCTGGCGAATGCCGCGATGACCGGTGAGCTCGCGACGCTCGGCCGGCAGGGCGAGCGGGCCCATCGAGCGGTCGGCGCGTCGGTTCGTCGGGCCGGCGACCAGGCCGAGCAACTGGCCGAGCGGCTCGTCCGGGTCGCTCCGAGGAGACTGCGATCCGCGTCGGTTGCGGTCGACGACGTCGCGCTTCGGGTATCCGCCCGACCGGGTCGGGCCATCGCGGCCCGACGCGACGCGCTCGCGCGCGGCGAGAGCGCGCTGGCCACCCGGGCCCGACGACGAGTCGTAGGAGCGCAGCTGCGTACGACGGCCGGCACACACCTGCTGGCTCGGCACGCGCCCCGCCCGCTCGCGGCCGCGCGCACCCGACTCGCCGTCATCGATGCCACGGTGCGTGCCCTCGATCCTGCCCGCCTCCTCGCCCGCGGTTGGTCGATCACCCGCGACGCCGATGGCACCATCATCCGCCGCGTCGCCGATGTAGATGTCGGCGATGCCGTCGCGATCGAGCTGAGCGACGGAGCAGTCGGCGCTACCGTCGTCGGGCGAACCGAACCCGACGAGCCGACCACCAACGGAGGAACCCGGTGACCGATGCCGAAACCGACGAACCGCTCGGCTACGCCAGTGCCATGGCCGAGCTCGAACAGCTGCTCGTCGACCTCGAGGACGACGAGATCGATGTCGACCTGCTCGCCACGAGGGTCGGTCGTGCTGCCGAGCTCATCCGCTTCTGTCGGTCACGGATCGACAACGCACAACTCGAGGTCGAGCAGATCGTCGCCGATCTCGACGCGACCACGGACCAGTAGGCGGCAGTCGGCCCGGCCCGCAGCCTGGCGTCGGCACCGGACCACACCGGGCAAAATTGCTCACACATACGGTTGTTGGTGCCGATAGGTCGACTGTGGAAACACTTCCCGACCGCGGCGTCGACATGACGGCTAGCCTTGCCTCGCGCCGAACGACGCGTGCTTCTATGAGCCGCGTGCCGCTGACCTTGTCGCCAATCGGGGAGGGACGACCATGACCGGTGTGCTCGACCAGGCCCCGCCCGACATGACGCCTGTGGCCGCGGGCCTGAACGCCCCGGGCGACGTGCTCTCGATCGAAGAAGCGGCATCGGCGCTCCGTGTCCTGCGCCACGGAGGCGTCGACGAGTCGACGACCCGTTTCGCCCTCCCGCCGGCGGTGCGGGCCACGGTCTCGCCCGTCATCGCCGCGCTCCGCTGGTCGGCGGTGATGTTCGGCCTCGTCTTCGCCGCCCCCGATGCCAACGAGGGCGACATCGCCGTTGTCGTGTCGCTCGCCATCGTGTTGTTCCACACCACGTGGCGTACTTTCCGGCCACTTCGCCTCGCGGAGGAGCGCGCCCTGTACCGCAGCCTCGCCGCGACCGACGCGCTCATCATCGGGCTCGCGATCGGTATCAGCGGCGGCTTCGTCAGCCCGTTCGTGTTGTGTCTCCTGGCCGTCGTCGCCGTCGGGGCATTCGGCTGGGGCATGGCCATGGGCGCGGCCATCTTCGGCGCCGGCATCGTCGGCATGACGATCACGGGAATCACGACCAACGCCGGACTCAATCTCGACGACCGTTCCGCCGCGGTCGTGTTCGTCGCGCTGCTCGCCGTGCTCGTCTTGTTGTCGCTGGCCCGCACCCGCCTGCTCGAGATCGAGCGCCGGCGAGCAAACCTGGCCGGTCGGCTCGACATGTTGTCCGAGACGAACGATCTCCTCCACATCCTCAACCAGGTCGCGCGCACGCTGCCGACGTCGCTCGACCTGCGTGAGGCGCTCGCCAATACCCGCGATCAGCTGTCGAAGGCCTTCGACGCGTCGGTGGTCGCACTGCTGGTGGCCGACGAGGACGGCAAGATCTGGACGCCGCAGCTCACCGACGGATGCAGCCTGCCGGCGCGGTCTACCACCGAGGAGCTTCCATCGCTGTTGCGCCAGGTCGTCGACTCCGACACATCGGTGCTGGTGCCCGAGCTCCTCGAGCCCGGCCTCGGCGAAACCTCGGCCACCGGCATCTACACGGCCCTCCGGACCCGGGGCAAGGTCGTCGGCGTGCTGGGCATCGAGCACACCGTCCGGTTCGGCTACGGCGACCGCGAGCTCCGTATCGTCGACGGCTTGGCCGAGGTGCTGGCGCTCACGGTCGACAATGCCAGGTGGTTCCGCCGACTCCGCACCCTCGGCGCCGAAGAGGAGCGCACCCGCATCGCCCGCGACCTCCACGACCGCCTCGGACAGTGGCTCACCTACATCTCGTTCGAGCTCGAGCGCATCATGAGCGACGAGAACGCCGAGGCCGCCGAGCTCGACCATCTCTACGGCGACGTGCAGACCGCCATCGACGAGCTGCGCGAGACGCTACGTCAGCTCCGCTCCGGCGTCACTGCCGACAAGCCGCTGTCGATCGTCGCCCGCGAACACCTCAACCGATTCGGCGATCGCACCGAACACGAGACCATCTTCAACGTCACGGCCCCTGCGAACATCATGAGCATCCCGATAGAGAATGAGATGCTCCGCATCCTCCAAGAGGCCCTGAACAACGTGGAGAAGCACGCCAGGGCCACCCGGGTCGAGGTCGAGTGGCAGGTCGACCAAGAAGGCGGCCGCCTCACCATCCGCGACAACGGACGCGGATTCGATCCCGAGCACGGGGTCCGCGAGAGTGCCTACGGCCTCGTCGGCATGCGCGAGCGGGCCGACAGCGTCGGGGCCGAGATCGAGATCAATACCAGTCCGGGGGTGGGCACCGAGATCATTGTCAGCGCCCCCCTCGAAACCAGAGGAGCGCTTGCGTGATTCGTGTGATGCTCGCCGATGACCACCAGATCCTTCGCGAGGGGATCCGCAGGGGGTTCGAGTCTGCCGGTGACGATGTCGTCGCCGAGGCGTCCGATGGCGAAGAGGCGATCCGTCTGGCTCGTGAACACCGTCCCGATGTCGTGGTGATGGATCTCTCGATGCCGATCATGGACGGTGTCACCGCGACCCGGCGCATCCGAGAGGAGCTCAGCGAGGTGAAGGTCGTGGTGTTGACCATGCACGACGACGTCGCCCGGACGCGGCAGGCCCTCGACGCCGGCGCGGCCGGTTATCTCTCGAAGGGCTGCTCGTTCTCCGATGTGCTCGAGACCGTTCGGGCCGTCGCCCAGGGCGAGACCGGCCTCACGCCCGAGCTCGCCGTCTCGATGCTCCGCGCCGTCGAGACGAGCAACAGCGATCAGCCCCTCCTGTCCGATCGCCAGGCCGAGATCCTCCAGGCGATCGCCGACGGCAGCACCACCAAACAGGTGGCCCGCGAGCTCGGCATCACCCAGAAGACGGTCCACAATCACCTCAATGCCATCTATCGGCGACTCGACACCCAGAGCCTCACGCACGCTGTGCTGTCAGCCGTGCGATTGGGCATCATCGAGCTCGACTGATCATGAGGCCTCGTCCCCGCGTCGCCTGCGAGCCGGGGACGTGACCGATGCGCATGCGAGACTTTCTCCGTGATCTCGCGACCGCGTCGATCAGACTGCGCGTCGCGACGGCCTTCGTGGTCGCGCTCGCGGTCACCTCGCTGGTGATCGTGCCGCTGGGCTACCGAGCCTTCGACGCTCGTGGCGACGACGGTCCGGTGCTGGAGGCTGCCACCGATGGGGTCGCGCTGATCGACGGCGGGACCGAAGTCGATCTCGAGGGACTCGACCTGACGGGTGAGGCCGTGATCGCTTTCACCGTTCCCGGAGTCGAAGCCGTCGCCTACCGGGTGGTCGACGACGACGGCATCGAGGTCCTCTCGGGCGTCGACGACAACGGTCCCGACTTCAACCTGGCGACCACTGACGACGGCGAGCCGGCGGCAATCGACACAACGGCCCTCGCGGACGGCCCGTACACGCTGTTCGCGACCCTGACCGTCGGCGGTGGCGAAGACCACAGGATGGCCGAGTTCGACATCCGCAACGAGCGCTGACATGTCGACCGTTGCGAGTAGGATCCCGACTCCCATGTGGCCGCCGCTGACCACTCTGGGTGGGAATTGGACCACCGGGCATGGGCCATTGGGCCCGACCGGGAACTTCTGCCCATGGGCGTGTGCGAGACTATCGCCGACACTCTTTGTGGGCCGTCAGGTCGACAAAACGAGAGACGAAGCAAAATGATCCGGGCGCTAGTGCTACATATGCGGGGATTCCTGTCCTACCGCGTCGCGCTTGCGGTCGTGATGTCACTCGCAGTGACCGCATCGGTAACGGTGCCCCTGGCCGACCAGGCCCTCGATGCCCGCCGCGACGACACCGGCGGCGACGAAGAAGTTGCGAGCCCGTTCCCCGACGCCGTCCCCGGTCAAGGCGACATCGCCAGTGGCGATGGCGCAGGCGATCCCGGCGACGGCGGCGACGAGGAGATCGCGTCCGATCCCCTGACCGAAGACGAGACCGAAGACGAGACCGACGACGAGACCACCGACGACGGCGGGCCGACGCCAGGGCCGACCGTGACCCCGGTCATCCCCATTCCGGTCGTGCCGGCCCCGCCCAGCTCGACGCCGCCGACCGCCGCTCCCACGCCGACTCCGCTGCCGCAGGTGACCCCCG
>JAOTZB010000194.1 GCA_029861625.1 Acidimicrobiia bacterium | reverse complement strand
ACGAGAACCACGACATGACCGCCGTCGCGCTCGTCAGCTGTGGTGTGGCAACCGGATGGGGATCATCGGTTCACCGGGCCGACGTCGGCGCGGGCGACACGGTCGTGGTCGTGGGAGTCGGCGGCATCGGCTCGGCGGCCATCCAGGGAGCGCGCATGGCCGGGGCCGCCCGCGTGGTGGCGATCGACCCGCTCGAGAACAAACGCGAGCTGGCCATGGACTTCGGGGCGACCCATACCGCTGCGTCGATGGAGGATGCCGCGGCCGACGTGATGGAGATGACCGCCGGGCAGATGGCCGACAAGCTCGTGCTCTGCCCGGGCGTCGTGCACGGCGACATGCTCGCGCCGGCGATGAGCCTGGTTCGCAAGGGCGGCACGGTCGTCGTCACAGGTATCAGTCCCATCGGCGAGATCGACGCCAAGATGTCACTGTTCGAATTGGCGATGTTCAACAAGGAGGTCAAGGGTTCGATCTTCGGTTCCGGCAACCCTCGGGCCGACATCCCCTACCTCCTCGACCTCTACGGCCAGGGCCAGCTGAAGCTCGACGAGATGGTCACGAAGACGTACTCGCTCGACCAGATCAACGACGGCTACCAGGACATGCGCGACGGCAAGAACATCCGTGGCGTGATCGTCTTCGACTGACCGGTCGCTTCCGTGCCCGTCGCGATCGTCACCGGCGCCGCCCGTGGCATCGGTGCCGCCACGGCCCGCCGGCTGGTGGCCGACGGATGGAACGTCGTGCTCGTCGACCGGTGCGCCGACGATCCTGCTCTCAGCTACTCCCTCGCCACGCCCGCCGAGCTCGAGGCGGTCGCGGCCGAGCTCGGTGCCGGGGTCATCACCCACGTTGCCGACGTCCGTGATGCCGACGAGCTGGCGAGCGCGAACGCCCTCGCCCTCGACCGATTCGGGCGCGTGGATGCCGCGGTCGCCTCGGCAGGTGTGGTCGCCGGTGGTGGGCCGGTGTGGGAGATGGCCGACGCGGCATGGGACGCCGTCATCGAGACCGACCTGCGCGGCGTGTGGAACCTGGCCCGTACGGTCGTGCCGTCGCTCATCGAGTACAGCGACGGCAACGCCCGCTTCGTCGCCATCGCATCGGCTGCCGGGTTGCGTGGGATGCCGAGGCTTGCCGCGTACAACGCCGCCAAACACGCAGTGATCGGCTTCGTAAGAGGGCTGGCAGCCGACCTCGGCGAGCTCGGTGTGACGGCCAATGCGGTCTGCCCAGGGTCCACCGACACGCCGATCCTCGCCGCGAGCGCCGACATCTACGACCTGGCGTCGCCGGCGGAGTTCGCCCACCACCACGTCATCGGCCGCATCCTCGATCCTGCCGAGGTCGCCGAGCTCGTGGGGTGGCTGTGCTCACCGGCGAGCTCGGGTGTCACCGGCACTGCACTGCCGGTCGACGGCGGCATGACCTCGCACTGACCCTCAGCGGAGCAGCTGCAACAAGGCGTCGGGCACCGAGGACGGACCGCCGAGCTCGACGGACCGCCCCCCGCCGACGCGAGCCAGTTCGGTGGCGGCCGGCGAGTCCGGCGGGCAGATCACGTGCAACTCGTCGAGTCGACGGGCCGCATCGGCGGGATCGCCACCCGCAGTGACGTTGCCGTCGGACAAGAGCACGGCGATTCGCCTCGACGACCGCGACCGCTCGAGTTGCGCCGCCGCGGCCTGCAAGCCCAGCTCGACGTTCGTCGTTCCATGGCCCCGCAGCGCCAACACGTCGTCGATCACCGCCTCGATGTCGCGATCGCGGTCCTGGGCCTTGACCACGATGGCGTCCCGCGCCATGGCGATGATCGAGTAGTCCTGCGGCGCCCGGCACGCCATGACCGCCGTGGCCAGAGCGGCCGCGACCAGGCGATCACCGCTCATCGACCCGCTGCGGTCGATGACCAAGGCGAGCGCGTGCTCCGATCTCACCCATGAAGACGCGACGAGGCGGTCGAGGTCGACGGGTCGATCACCCATTCTGGCGTCGACGAGCGCATCGAGCGATGCCTCGAGATCGAGGTCGGCGCCTTCGACCCAACGACCCCGCTCGAGCCGGTCGATACCGCGACGTGGTGCGTGGTCGCCTCGCGCGAGGTCGACGACGACCCGGCCCGCGAGCCGTTTCGCCAGCTCACGAAGGCGACGGTCGGACGATCCGTGCGCGGCCCCGAGCGTCCGCAACGCCGCGTCCCGATCGGCCGAGAACCCCTCGGTGAACGCCGTCTCGTCGAGCACGCCCGGTTCGGGCGACAGGCGCTGGAAGTCCTCGCTCCGGGCCTGTTGGGGGCGCGGCGTCGTCTTGCGCCGCGACTCATCGATGGCCTGCTCGGCCTCTGGCCCCTCCTTGATGGCTCCCGTGCCGCCCCCCGGCGGCGGAGCGCTCACGGGGCCTTGGCTTTTCCCGGCTGTTCGCTTCCCGACGGCGAGTCGTCGACCGGGCGGAACGCCGCCCGCCACAGCTCCTCGATCACCTCATCCGGGGACCGGCCCGACCCCTCGTAGAGCCGGATCCGGCCCGAAAGCGCCGTCTTGGCCGCGTCGAGCGACACCACGGCGTCGGCAGCCGGTGCGTCACGCAGACGACCGAGCTGCTGGGTGAGCAGCTCCATGTCGATGCCACCACGCACCGACGAGCCGACCCTGATGTCGTGATGACCTCGGGTGCGGCGCACGAGATCGACGGTCATTCCCAGGCGGTCGTCAGGTGGTTTCTCGCCGCCCGCGTCGATCACGGCTGCGACGACGATGTCGCCTTCGTCGACCGCGGACTGATATCCCATCTCGACCCGGCAGGTCCGATCGTAGATCGCTGCCGAGATGCGTCCGGTGCCCACGGCGTCGAACGGATTCATCGCAGCCACCAGGCGGAAGGCCGGTGACGCGTCGACCCGACCGAGCCGGGGCACGTGGAGCTCGCGTTCTGCCATGACCGTGACGAGGACGTTCAAGGTCTCCTCGGGAACGCGGTTGATCTCCTCGACGTACAGCAGTGCTCCCTCGCGCAGCGCGGTGAGCAGCGGGCCATCGACGAATGTCTCCGGGCCGTACCCTGCGTCGAGGACCTGGGCCGGGTCGTGGCTGCCGACGAGGCGTGCCGGCGTGAGCTCGGCGTTGCCCTCGACGAACACGAACGCCGCACCACTGGCATCGGCGACAGCACGGAGCAGCGTCGACTTCCCGGTGCCGGGCGGGCCCTCGAGCAGGACATTCCGGCCGGTGGCGAGTGCGGCCGCGACCAGCTCGGTTTCACGCCGACGGCCCACGACCCGCTCGGCGACATCGTCGACAAGGCCAGCGCTGACATCCACGCGCGGCACCATAGATCCTGTGTCGTCGAGTGCGCCTGTTCAGCCCGGCCCGGACGCCCCGCTGACGCTCTGCAGGCCGGCCAGGACGTCGGCCCCGCCCACGACGGGGCTGACGACGAGGCTGGCGTTGTGTCCGCCGAACGCGAAAGAGCTCGAGAGTGCGGGCCCGACAGGCACGGTTCGAGGAGACCCGGTGACGACGTCGATGGCGATCTCGGAGTCGACCGTCTCGGTGTTCGCGACCGGCGGCACGATTCCCGTCGACGCCGCGATGAGCGCGGCGATCGCCTCGACGGCGCCGCCGGCGCCGAGAAGGTGTCCGGTGACGCCTTTGGTGGACGTGACCGGCGGGCAGCTGTCGCCGAACACGGTGACGATTGCCCGTGACTCGGCGAGATCGTTGCGAGGTGTCGATGTGCCATGTGCGTTGATGTGCACGATGTCGCCCGACGAGAGCCCGGCATCGTGGAGGGCTGCGATCATGCTTCGTACGGCGCCCGCGCCGTCCTCGGGTGGCGCAGCCATGTGGTGTGCATCGGAGCTGCACCCGTAGCCGTCGACCCATCCGAGGACGTCGAGGTCGGCGGCACGGGCGACGTCGGCCGCGGCCAGGACGACCATGCCGGCGCCCTCGCCCATCACGAACCCGTTCCGGTCGACATCGAATGGCCGGGATGCCTCGTCGGGCCGCCGCTCGGAGGGTTTCGCGAGCGCTTCCATCCGAGCGAACGCGACGAAGACCTCGGTGAACATCACCGCTTCGGCACCTCCGGCGACGACCATGTCGGCTCGCCCGTCGCGGATCATGATCATGGCCTCGCCGATGGACGCCGCGGCCGAGGCGCACGCCGCGGCGATGGTGTGACACGGTCCCTGGAGGCCGTGGCGCAGCGACAACCATCCGGCGAGCGAGTTGGGCATCATCATCGGCACCGTGAACGGGCTGGCCCTGGCGACGCCCACGTCGTGGAGCAGCGCCGACTGCGTGCGATAGGTGCGGAGGCCCCCGACTCCGGTGCCGACGACCGCAGCACGACGCTCGGGCGGAACGAGACCGTCGAGGCCGGCCATGGCGTCGGCGGCCGCGGCGACGCCGAGCCGGGCGCCGTCGTCGATACGACGCAGCTCGGGCTTGCGGAAGTACCGCTCGTGGGCCGAATCGTCGTCGGACACCTCGCAGCCGAAGGACGCTGCTGACACCTCATGGTGGTCGGCAAGCTCGGGAATCTCCCGGGCCTGGCCCCGGCCGGCGAGCACCGCCTGCCAGAACGTCGCAGGATCGCAGCCGCCCGGAGCCTTCACCCCGACCCCGACGATGGCGGCTCGACGACCGTCAGACACCGGCGTTGTGGATCTCGAAGACCGAGATGGCGGCGCGGAGTGTCGTCACACCCTCGAACGCGTCCTGCGGAACGGAGATGTCCAACGCCTCCTCCGCCACCATCACGACCTCGATCAGGTCGAGGCTGTCGACGCCGGTGTCCTCGAGCGGCCGGTCGAGATCGTCGTCGCCGAACTCGATGCCCACGACCTCCTCGAGCGCATCTCGGACGGCCTGCACCACCGCGGCATCGTGTCGCTCGCTCGTCACTCGTCTCTCCTGGTCCGTCGTGGCCCGACAGTAACGGACGACGCCGCGTCGATGCGCACCACGCGGTCGGCAGGCTTCGTTCCGCTTCCGCCCAGCCGGTAGTGTCCGCCGTCGAGAGGGGGTGAGCGGCGTGACCGACGAGGGGCCGGCAGCATTTCTCCGAGGTATTTCGGGCTTCGAGGACTTCGATGCCGAGACGCTGGCTGCACTCGATGCGAGCCTTGAACGAGCGACGCTCCGGGGCGGCGAGCGGTTGTTCGCGGCCGGTGATGAGCCCGACGGGCTCGTCATCACCGTCCGCGGTC
This sequence comes from Acidimicrobiia bacterium, assembly GCA_029861625.1. Lineage (GTDB taxonomy): Bacteria > Actinomycetota > Acidimicrobiia > Acidimicrobiales > JAHEJN01 > JAOTZB01. Next base: position 2,049 of record JAOTZB010000194.1, on the reverse strand, counting down.
GACTCGGTGTTCTCGACGCCGAGGGCGAGATCGTGGCGACGCTCGGCCGACACCAGATCGTCGGCGAGATCGGCGCGCTGGCCGGGCTCCCGCGGACCACCGAAGTCATCGCGCTGCGCGATACCGAGATCCTCCGGCTCGACCAGGCCTCGTTCGACCGCCTGTTCAGCGAGCGACCCGAGCTCGGTCGCTCCCTCAGCCGCCTCGTCGTGACCAGGCTCGTCGACCATGGTGAAGCCCCCAGGGAGCAGGGTGTGCCGGCTGCGGTCGCGGTCGTCACCATCGATGGCGGTATTCCGATCGACGACGTGGTCGCGGCACTGGTACGAAGCGCAGCCGACTGTGCGGTCGTTCGGGCAGCCGACGTCGCGGGACGGAGCGACACCGAGGCGCTCTCGTATCTCGATCGGATCGAAGCCGAGCACGATCTCGTCGTCCTGGTCGCGGGACACGCCCTCACGCGCGACGAGTGGTTCGATCGGTGTGTTCGCCAGGCCGACTCGGTTGTCGTGGTGGTTCCGCCGACCGGCGCCGGCTCGTGGCGCGGCCCGGCGCACGAGCTCGGTGTCGCGCTCCACGAGTCGCGTGCCAACGTCGAGGTCGCGATAGACAACCCGTCCCACGTCACGCTCGGCCCGAGCGCAGCGGAATGGACACGGCTGCTCTCCGCTGATCGTTTCCACCACCTCCGCCATGGTGACCGGGCCGTGGCGGATCGATTCGCACGCTTGACGACCGGCAAGGGTGTCGGACTCGTCTTCAGCGGCGGTGCGGCCAAGGGGCTCGCACACCTCGGCGCGTGGCGGGCGATGAAGGAGCTGGGCCAGGAGATCGACACGGTCGCCGGGGTGAGCCTGGGTGCGCTTCTCGCGGCCGGGGTCGCACTCGACTACGAGCCCGACCTCCTCCGCAAGGAGGTCGACGATCGGCTCGTCCGCCAGAAGGGTCTCGCCGATCTCACGTTCCCATGGGTCTCGCTGCTTCGCGGCGAGGAGATATCCCGCCGCATCCGCGCCGTCGGCCGAGGCCGCGTGTTCGAACAGGCGTGGCGACCGTTCGTCTGCACCTCGTGTGATCTCTCGACCGGCGAAACCGTCGAACACCGCAGCGGTCTGCTCTGGAAGGCCATCCGCGCGAGCTTGTCCATTCCGGGGCTCTTCCCTCCTGTTCGTGACGGCGACCGACTGCTCGTCGACGGTGCCGTGCGCGACAACCTGCCGATCGCGAACCTGCGGGGCGCACACCCGACACCGCTCCGCGTCATCGCCATCGACGTCGGCAAGGAGGGTTTCCTCGATCCGGGGACCACCCCCGAGCGCGGCCACGTCTCGGGGTGGAGCCTGCTCGCGCAGCGTCTGAACCCCCGACGTGCCGATCCCGACATCCCCACCATGGCCCAGGTCCTGATGAGGGTCGTCGACCTGGCCGGCATCGACCACGGCGCTGAGCCCGACGTCCTGATCCGACCCGACCTCCGATCACTCGGACTCGGCGAGTTCACCCAGATCGATGCGTTCGAGCAGGCCGGCTACGACGCGACGATCGCGGCACTGGGCTGAACGCTCACCGGCCGGCGAGCTCGTCGGCGCGCAGCTCGACCGCCTCTCGGAGCAGCCGCACCACCGCGGTGCGAATCTGCTCGGTCGCGAGACGGCGATCGCCCTCGACGGTGAGGAGCTCCTCGGCCCCGAGCACCAGGACACAGCGTCGACGGAACGGGTTGAGTCGGGGCAGGCGGTTGCCTATCGGCCACACGTCGTCGGCGCCGACGATGGCCAGTGGCCACACCGGTGAGTTGCAGTGCAACGCCAGACGGGCCGCGCCGGTCTTGAACACGCCGACGCTCGTGGGATCGGTGGGATCACCCGACAGCTGCCCCTCGGGCAGCACCAGGATCGGAATCCCAGCATCGAGCACGCGCCTGGCCGCGGCGTATTGCGTCGACGGATCGGATCGGTCGATCGGCAGCGCTCCTGCGGCTCGGAGCGCCCAGCCGGTGCTGCGCCGCTCGAACCACTCGCTGGCCACCACCACCCGGGGGTAGCGCCG
>JAOTZB010000015.1 GCA_029861625.1 Acidimicrobiia bacterium | reverse complement strand
GGAGGTAAGCGGTCCCCGAGAGACCGATGATCTGTCCGGCACGGCGACGGCGGCGGAGCGGAGTGTCTTCGACCCGATCCCAGACGGTCTGTCGGCTTAGCCAGGACGCCACGGCCACGACGACCGCCAAGGTGATCAGCAGCTCGAGCGGCGAGGTGGTGAAGGAGATGAGCACACCCGATCCCCAGTCGACGACGCCGCAGAACGCCGAGATGATCGCGGTCGCGTCGGTGTCACCGCCGGGAACGATGACGCTCGTGTCGCGGAGCCCCTCGTGCCAGTCGATCGGTTCGAGCCACCGGCTCTTGGCGGCCGGTCCGGTCGGGCCGTTGAAGGGGCCGCGGCGGCGCTCGCCCCACCGGCCGGAGAACGCCAGCCAGGCCAAGTCGCTGTTCGGATCGTCGACGGAGTCGGGGAGCAGCACGACCTCGGGTTCGATGCGATCCGAAGGCCCGTCGGTGTTGTCGCAACCGAATCCTTCGCTCCCGCTCCGTCCGAGGTACATCGCCGATCCGAAGTAGCTGGCATGAGAGCCCGCGGAGGAGAACACGACCGGATGGGTGTCCTCGCGGTCGAGCTTCGAGTCGTCCCAGTCCGCGGCCTCGCCGCCCTCGTGTTGTGCGTAGCCGATGCTCACCGGAGCGGATGCGAGCGCTTCATCGATCGACGAAGCATCGAACAGGACTTGAATCCCCTCCCAGTCGCTCTCGTGTTTGTTGTTCCAGTCGTTGTAGTACCAGTAGGTCCAGTACTGGACAGCCAGCTGGTCGGGGTGTCCGGCCTGCTGGACGACGTGGGCGTACACGACGGGGGGCTGGCTCCGCGAGTACTTCCGGAAGTCGGTTTCGAAGATGCACTCGGGCTCGACCGCACTTCCAGGGAAGTCGAGATGGAACCCTTGCCCTAGCTCGAAGAGGTCAGATGCTCCCGGCCCCGTCATGATAACCGGGTCGCCCGGACCGACCTGGCGAAGCACGATCTCGGGGTTGTCCAGCAAGATGTCGACCGACGTCGGCCCGTAGGGCTCACCGTCTTGGTCGCAGGCTCCCTCTTGCGCTTTCAACATGATGATCGGCGAATACTTCTCGGCCAGCTCGAGCGCGCCCTCCGGTTCGGTCTCGGCGAGGTCGTCAGCCAGCGCCGGTGGTGCCAACACCACGATGCCGAGCACCATCATGGCTAGCAGGGCCGCGAGGCCGATCTTCCGTCCCGCCCACAGGTGCGGTCGTCTGTCTTGCGGATCAGTCGTCCCTCTACTCACGGTCAGCCTCCTCGGTCTCACGGCTGTTGTGCCGGACTGACAGAACGAGAACCCACGAGGAGCATCGCGGTGGTCATGGCGAGCATGCTCGGCAGAATGACGGTGGCCTGGCCCGTGTACTCCGCGACGAAGACGACCCCGGTGAGGGGCACGGCGTAGCCCACGCCGAGCATCGTGGCGGCACCAACGGTCACATCGAGCACCAGCGCTTCAGCGTTGAGCGCATCGGCGAACAAACGACCGATGACGGCACCCAGCGCCATGAGAGGGATGAACAACCCACCCACGCCACCGCCCGCGATCGAAGCGGCGGGGCCGAGGGCACGAAGAACGACCACGGCCAGCAACAGCCCGACCGCATGGTCGGGCTGTATAGCCCACTCGATGACATTGTTGCCCGAACCCAAGGCGAGCGACTCGCCGGCAAGGCCTCGACCGACTGCATAGAGAATGGCGAGCACGCCGCCGCCCGCGAGCGCGCGAATCCATGGGGATCCACGGCTCGAGAGGTGTTCCCCTCGGTTCAGGAGGGCGATGAACCCGATGGCGGCACATCCGATGACGGCGCCCAGCAGGACCGCGCTGACGGACCGACCGTAGGTGAGCTCGACCGGAGGCAGTTCGAGCTCGGGCTCGACACCATCGACGATGGCCATGGTCAAGAAGCCCGTCGCCGAGCCGAAGATGGCAGGTAGCACCCGCTCGCCGGCCATGCGCCCCCGGTACGGAACCTCCAACGCGAAGATGGCGCCACTAGCGGGCGCCTTGAACACCGCAGCGATACCGGCGGCTGCGCCCGCGATGAGCACGACGCTGTGAGCTTCGTTCGCCAGCACCGGCCAGCGCCGTCGCACGAGGGTCGCGATCGCCGATCCGGTGTACACAGCGGGACCCTCCATGCCGAGGGGGGCGCCGCTGCCCAGCGTGGTGAACGCGGCCGCCAGCCGCCCTGGCGCATGTGTCGGGTCGAGCGTCGGATCCTCTTCGTGGAACTCCTCCACGTAGACCTCGGTCGTAGCGCTGGAGCGCCCCCCGATCCATCGGACGAGAGCCGCAGTGACCAGGGCCCCTGCGACGACGGTCAGGGCGGGGACCCAGACCGGACCGTCGAACACCTCCTCGAGCACGCCGTCGACCAGGTGCTCGAGCCCGAGCACGACCAGGCCGGTCACCACGCCGATGATCGACGCCGCGATGAGGCGGGGTGCCGCCGCGCGCCTGGCCATCACCTCAGCCGTCACTGCCACGTCCCATGTCATCGTCGTCGACAGCGTTGTCTCGATGGTCGTTGTCTCGGTCGTCGTTGTCTCGGTCGTCGTATTCTCGGTCGTCGTTTTCTCGGTCGTGGTCGAGCCGGCGGTCCGTGGGCCAGATCACCAGGACCAGGAGCCCGACGCCCAATCCCGCTGAGATCGCCGCCATCCAGCTGATCGAGTTGAAGCCGACCTCGTCGGCCAGCCAGCCGCCCAGCAGGCTGCCGATGAACGAACCCATCGCGCTCGCGGCGATGACCCACCCATTGGCCTGGCCCGACGGGATCGGCGCGTAGCGCACCGCGAGCACGTTCTGGGGCAGCCGGGCGAATGGCGAACCCTGGTACAGCAGCTGCATGGCGGCGGCTACGAGCAACACCGGCGCATCGCTCACCCACCCCAGCAGACCGAGACACGCCGCACCGCCGAATCGCATCACCGTGCCGGCGGCAAAGGGGGTGAGGGGTCCGAAACGCGTCATGACCTTGCCGGCCGCGAAGAACAGGACGATGTTCAAGATCCCGGCCAGCGAGATCAAGCTCGATGTCGTGGTCTCGGAGATGCCGTAGACGTTGGGCAAGATGTTGGCGATCTGGTTGTTCACGCCGTTGCTGGCGATCGACGAGAGGACGAGCACCAGCAGGTACAGCCCGAAGAGCGAGAACAGCACACCTCCGAGGCCGGCTCGGCGGGTCTGGGCGGTGTCGTCTTCGGTTCGGTCTTCGTCGTCCTCATCTTCCTCGGTGAGGACGAGGGCTCGAGTTGGTGCAGCGCTGCTGAAGAACACGACCACGGTGCACACTGCCAGCACGGCCGCACCGAGATAGAAGCGTGAGGTGAAGGTCCATTCGGCCTGCGCTGCGGCGGTCATGAGCATGCCGCCGGCCACTTGGCCGATGGGAAAGGCGACGCTGAACGCAGTGAGTCGGCGAGACTGGAGCTCGTCAGACAGCACCGCGCTGACGATGAACACCGGCGCGACTGCGCTCACCCCGGCGACGCCGACGCCCATGATGATGGCGTCGATCACCTGGAACTCGGAGTCGCCGGCGGCCACGCCGAACGCGAGAAGGGCAAGGGTCATGGCGACCAGACCGCCGACCAGGGTCTGCCGGTGAGCCTGATATCGGTCGGCAACTCCTCCGAGAACCGGGCCGAGTACCGCTGCCAGGCTCATCACCGCCATCACCACGCCTGCGTCCGACGCACTCCCCGTGGCCTGGGTGATGTAAGGCGGTACCAGCAGGGCCACGAACGCGGCCCACCCTGCTCCAACGGCGACATTCGAGATCATCCACCCCTGAAAGGCCCGCTCGCGGGGGGGCGACTGTGGCTCAGTCGTTGTGGTCACGGTCCCTCCTTGCGGGCACACTACGCGGGCCCGAGGCGGGATGGATCACCCCGGGTGGGTGAGCCTCATGTCTCACCGAAGTCGACGTCGGCCTGGACGCCCAGCTCGCTCGACGCGGCTTTCAGTAGGTCCCCATGGGTTTTGGTGAACCTCGTGAGCGTGAAGATGCCTGGGAAGAACGCGAGCAGGCTGTAGAAGACTCGCCACAGTACGACGGCCGCGACGATGACGTTCACGTCGACGCTCCCAGTGGTCGAGGCCGACAGAGTCGAGATCATGACGACGTCGACGACCCCGAGGCCACTACCGGTGAGGGGGATCACCACCCCGGCGAAGAACGCTACGGCAAAGGCCGCGAAGATCGCGGCCAGTCCGAGCTGGGACTGCTCGATGCCGACGAATCGAAGCGATGCGACGAGGATCAGATAGGTAAGCGCCAGATTGAGTGTGACCGCGATCGAACCGATCGCCCAGCGACGGCGCACGACAACAAAGGCATTGTCTCGGAACTCGACGACTTGATCACCGAGATCGCCGACCGGCTCCTTGCTGAACCTCACCATGAGCCACGACACGAACCGTCCCAGGTGATGGCCCACCCAGCGTGCCGATGCCTCGCCGCGGCCGATGAACCAGATGAGGACGGCGACAACGACGACCAGAACCACGGAGATGACGGTGATGACGACTGCCTCGGTATCCACGCCTCCGGTGATCAAGAGCACGACGAACGCCACGATGGGAAGGACGATCCGACCGGCCTGGGGAAACACGAACGAGCCGACGGCTCCCGTCATCGAATCTCGACCATCGAAACCGTCGGCCCGGAAGTAGGAGTACTGGATGACCGACGGGGCCGGAGGGGGCAGGACGTTGGCCGCCACGTTCGATGACAGGTACGCCTCGGATCCGAGGAGAAGCCGAAGTCCGGGCAGCATCGCGCGGTAGATCATCGCCTCGGTGGGGACTCGCAGCAGTGTGAGCAGGCAGAGGAGCAGCAGCTCTTCCCACGTGAGGCTGGTCATGGCCTCCCACACGAGCTCGTAGTCGATGATCTGCGGGAGCAGCCATCCGAACACGACGACCACGACGACCACCGCCGCGACAGCTCGCACGACGCGCTTTCTCGCCGACGATCCCGGTGGCGAGGTGGTCCCGCTCTCGCGGTCGGTCGTCATCGGGGATCGGCGATCGTGCTTGAAACTTCCCGCAACGCGTCATCGAGTGCAACGCGCGCCTCAGTGAGCTGAAGCGATGTCGCGTCGAGGAGAGCCCCCTCCGGGGAGACAGACGCCAGCCGGATCTCTCTCTCGATCTGTACCGCATCCCGCAGGGCGCAGGCGTGGTTCGTCGCGGTACCCACGGCGCATTGCGCCAGCTCAGAGGGAGCGGTGAGCTTCAGGTCGCGCAAGTTGGCGATCAATTGATCCGATCGGCTCTCGACGATCCTCAGCTGCTCGAGCGTGAGCCCCGATCCGGGTTCACCTTCGTGAGTCACCGTCGTGAGGTCGACGGTCGACTGTCCCTCCGCGCATACACGACCGGCGCGTCCGCCCCAGGCGCTGACGGATCTCTGCGGTGACGGTGATCGTTCCGACCGCACCAACATCGTGACGAGGACCAAGATGACACCGGCGACCAACACGACGACGATCAGCGTCTCGTCGTCAGAGCGCGCCGAAGAGTCGCCATCGGTGCCGGTGTCCACGGTTTCCGCACCATGTGCGTACTCCTGCCCATCGCCGACCGAGGGGATGACTGCGGCTGCGGCGCCAGCCGAGCCGACGAGTGCAGCCCCCACAAGAGCCACGCAAGAAGCCAGCTTCCTCCGCGCAACACGAGCCAATTTTCCTCTGGTCGGGCTCATCGGTACAAGTCTGAGACGCGATCGCGTTGATCGCATCACCCGTTTTGGGCGGTGTCGACAACGAATCGAGCGGCTCTAATGACAAACGCTGCGAACTGGCCTCGTCAAGACACGAAGTCGAGATGCCAACGGGAGGGCTGTTGCGGATGCTCGGACAAGCTGATGAGGGCAGCGGCGACGGAGACCTGATCTCCAAGATCGGCTCGGAGATCGAGGTGACCATCGATCGTTGGTCCGCCGGTCAGATCGGCTTGCCCGATGTGGTTGCGGCCGGGGTGGTGGTCCTGGTCGCCGTGGTGAGCGCCTGGTTCGTGCGACGTCTCACCGCCCGGTCCACCAGCCACTTGGAGGGCTCTGCCGCCACGGCGTCGCTCGTGTTGGGCCAACTCGCGTCTGCGGGCATCTACCTCCTTGCCGCCGGATTCGTCTTCGAGATCCTCGGGTTCAGCCTCGGTCCGTTGATCGTCCTCGTCGTCGTCGGTGTGGTCGTGTTGCTCTTCCTCCGACCACTCATCCAGAACCTCAGCTCCGGCCTCCTGCTCCAGGTGAGGGGTATGTTCCAGCCAGGCGAGGTGATCGAGACGAACGGCACGGTTGGTGTCGTCGACGAGGTGAACACGCGAACTGTGGTTGTGGTCACCAATCACGGCACGACGGTGCATATACCGAACAACGATGTGCTCGACCATGTCCTGGTCAACTACTCGAGAATCGGTCGCCGCCGGTCGTACCTGACCCTCAATCTCCCCGAGGGGGTCGACGTCGCAGATGTCACCGAGCGGATCCGTTCGACGGTCACGAGTGCTGGTCACGTGTTGGACGACCCGCCGCCCGACGTGGTGGTGACCGGATTCGACGGTGCGCGGCTGTGCGTGGACGTACTGTTCTGGCACACACCCGAGCTCTGGGCGGAGCGAGTGGCTCGCGATCACGTCGGACGTGCCCTGGCCGAACTGTTCGCAGCGTCAGAGTTGGCACTGGCCGATACCACTGTCGTTCTCCGACCGCCCAGCACCTTCGACGGCGCCGGAGCGGAGACCTGATGGAGGCGACCTCCACGCCGACCCGCGGCGCAACCGGGCGGTACGGCCCGGTCGCGGTCGCGACGATCACGATGGCCCTGGTCACGTGGCCGATCGCGTTCAATCTGGGTGCCTATGGTGCCGTGTTCTACGACGACGTCTTCCGGTTCGTGGTCGCGGCGACCGTCGCGTTCGCCGTCGCCGTCGCCGCGTCGCCGTATGCCGGGCGCGCCCGGTGGTTGGCCCTGGCGGCACTCGTAGCTCCGGCGGTCTGGCTGGTGCTGTCGGTGCTCCTGTTCGACTCGACGGCAGCTGCGGCGTCCGATCCCGTCTTCGGCGTCGTCGGTCTGGTCGTCGCGGTGGTTTCCATCCCGACAGTCTTGAAGCTGTTGATGGATCTGTTCGTTCCCGAGCTGACCTCACTCGACGACACTCGTCTCATGCTCGCGGCGGCTGCGATGATCGCGCTGGTTGCCGCGTCCGGCTTCGCAGTGGGAACGAACAACGACGCCTTCTTGACCTGTGACGACTTCGTAATCGCAGGATCGACGGAGCCCACCAATTGCTCGAGGGGATGAACGGGCCTACGGCAGGATGCGAGCGACTCGGCTCAGCGTCTGATCGAGGCGCTCCATGCGCGCGACCCCGTTGTGGACCTTCACATACGCCCCGAAGTCGTCCCCGAGCTTCTCGCGCAACTCCTGCTCGGTGTCCGCATCGATTGTCTGGCCCTTCCGCGTCATCGTCTTGAGCGTCTTGAGCTCACTCGGCTCCATGTGTTCGGCCAGGAGCCCATCGATCTTTCGATCGACATACCGATCGATCCTTCGGTCGATCGCCGTATTGATTTGGCGCTCTACCCAGTTGCTCACTGCTGATCACCTCCGCGATCGCTCATCGCCCCTCAGCTGCTAGACGGATGCCAGGTGCCTGTATCGCCCGACCGCGTTGGCGGCACACGGAAGGCCGCCACGCTCGATCGCCTCGGCTCGGGAGTGAACCCCGAGCTTCTGGTACAACGACCGCAGGTGAGTCTTCACGGTGTTGTGCGAGACACCAAGCGTACGGGCGATGTCCTTTTGGCTCAGCGATGCGTCGGGCAGCAGAGCCAGCGTGGCCGACTCGCGCTGAGTGAGACCGGCCGGCGACGGCGTCGGCGCATACTCCGCCTCGATGCGACATCGGATCGAGGCGACCAGATGCATTGCTGTTCGGACGTCACCCCGGCGCAGCGATGCCTCCACAGCATCAAAAAGTGCTGTCGGGGGTTCTTCCAGGTTGACCTCGTCGAGGCTGCGGTCGGTAGCCATGCTCACAGCATCATGGTCGCGTGCCTGCGACGAGACGGAATCTGACAGCTGATCAGGAACTCGCACCGCAATCGGTCAGTGTGAGGCTACAACAGATGTCATAGACGCCAGCAAGTGGCGGCCAACTCGGTCGACCGATGCCGTACACACTATTGTCAGCGCTTCATGGAAGCGATCCACCCCGGATGAATTCCGGGACCCTCGCCTACGGAGTCGCGGCGGGGTTCAGCGGCGCCATTGGCTCGTTGTTCCTCTTCATGGCCATCCGGCGAACACCGTCGAGGCGGATGGACGCGCCGATGGCGCTGCTCGGGCTGAGCGCAGCAATCAATGTGGGCGTCACTCTGGACCTCCAGACCTCCGACACCGTCGAGGAGTACGGCACTGTCCTCAAGGGAGCGTTCGCCATCAGTGGTTTGGTGGTGATCGTCAGCCTCGTCTGGTTGGTGGCGGTCGCGACAGGTGTGGGCTGGCCCCGCGTCCCCGTGGCACTCACTGTTGGCGGGGGCGTCGTGGCCGTCGTCAATTTCTTGACCCCGAGCGGCCTCATCGTCGGTGATGTCATCGAGCTGCGAGAAGTCTCGCTGCTCGGAGAGAGCTTCGTGCTCCACGAACCCAACCGGTCGTCCTGGCGCTTCGTGCTCGACGCCTACCTGCTGGCCACCGCGCTCTATGTGGTCTGGGCGCTCGTCATGAGGTTGCGGCGACACCAGCGTGGCTTCGACATGCTCGGCTTCGGAATCACCATCATGTTCGCGTCCATGATGTACGACAGCCTCGTCGACGAGGCAGTCGTCGACACCGCGTACCTTGCCCCGTTCGGCGTCATCGCGCTCACCGTCGTCGCTGCCGCGCAGTTCACGAGAGCTGACGTCGACAACGAGCACCGACTCCTCGCGCTGGCGAGGCAGCTGGAGAGGCTCGTATTCGAGCGCACGGAGGCGCTTCGCGAGTCCAATCGGCGCACTCTGGACGAGCTGAGCCGCCAGCAGACGGCCGCCCGGCGGATGGCGCGCCTCTCCGAGCAGTTCGTTCGACTCAACACCCTCGGTGTAGGTGACCAGGTCGACAGTGACGTCGAGCGTGGCCTCGCTGATGTCCTCGGCTGTGTCGGTGAGATCGTCGGAGCGAGTGCCATCCACTTGGACGTGAGGGAGACCAACGAGCTGTCCATCGGCTCCGTCAGGCTCGACTGGGCCAACTCGAACGGCATCACGCCAGGTCAGCCGAACGGAGACGAAGTGCTGCAGCGGACCCTGCGGGCAGGAGATCTGGAGGTGGGGGAGCTCACGCTCGAACGGGCTCCCGGCCAGAACCTCTCGAGTTCGCAGCTCCAGCTCCTCGAGCTCTCGACCCAGTTCCTGGCCGTCGCGCTCCATCGATTGTCGCTGGTTGGCGCTCTCGTGAACGCGACTGTGGCGAGCGAACGACATCGAATCGCCCGCGACCTCCACGACTCGGTGTCGCAACGCTTGTATGCGGCAGCCATCAACGCCGATTCGCTGCCGAGCGCGGTGGCCCGTGACCCGGACCGGGCTGCATCGATTGCCCGGAAGACCCGGTCCCTCGTGCTGTCGTCGCTGGCCGAGATGAGAACACTGCTCTTCGAGCTGCAACCGAAGGCGGTCGAATCCGCCAGCATGACCACCCTCATCGAGAGCCTCTGCGAGTCGATGGAAGCCGGGTACGACCACCCCATCGAGGTCGCCTTGACTGACGGCCCGGGCCTGCCGACCGAACAGAAGCTGGCCCTCTATCGGATCGCTCAGGAGTCGCTGAGCAACAGCCTTCGCCATGCCCACGCCACTCGTATTGCCGTTTCCGCCGCGGTCGATGCCACCGGCGTCGTCCTCGAGGTGATCGACGACGGGGACGGATTCGATGCACGTACGATCCAGTTCGGCCACGGTCTCCGGAACATCAGCGAGCGGGCCGTCGAGGTCGGCGTGGCGCTGGACATCACCACCTCAGCGGGCTCGGGAACGAAGGTCACCGCCACTTGGTCGAGGCCGGGATCCGGTGACCCCGCCGTGGGTCTGATCGAGACCCGGTCCGAGCTGGCGAGCCGCTGATGGCCATCCGTGTCGCTCTCGTCGACGACCACACAGTGGTCACCGACGGCCTGAGGACGTTGTTGTCCGAGTTCGACGACATCGAAGTGGTGGGCTCAGCACGGGACGGCGCGGCTGCTGTGGAGCTGTGCGCCTCTCACAGCCCTGACGTCGTGCTCATGGATCTGTCGATGCCCGGCATGGATGGCGTCGAGGCCACGCAGCACGTCATCGCCGACAAGCCCGATTTGTGCGTCATTGCACTGACGGCATTCCTCGATGAGCGGCTGGTCAGAGATGTCCTCGCGGCGGGGGCAAGCGGTTACTTGATGAAGAGCGCGAGTGGAGCAGACCTGGTCGATGCGATACGGAGCGCCGCGAACGGGCGGGCCAGCCTGAGTCTCGAGGTACTCCGGCACGTTCGCCGCGGTGTGGACAGCGGCGAGGATCATCACCTCACGCCACGCGAGCTCGACGTCTTGCAGCGACTGGCCAGCGGAGCCAGCAACAAGACCATCGCCCGCAGCCTCTCGTTGAGCCCGGGCACGGTGCGCGTCCATGTGAGCAGCATTCTCGCCAAGCTCGGTGTCGAGAATCGCACCGCTGCCGCTCTCTACGCCTTGCGTCACAACCTGGTCACGGATCCGCCCGACTGAGGCCCCCTTCGACCGGCGGCCTCGGCTACCGCGCCGTTGCCCCAGCCGGGATGGTCTTGGCGGTCCAGGACGGATCTCTCGCGCCCGATCGCGACCCACCCATCTTGGGTGAGGCGGGCCGGCACCACCGTTCCTATGGTCTGTGAGACCGGAATAATGGTCGATACGCGGCCGTGTGATCAAATGACGTCTGGTCCGAAGACACGTAGTGATCGGAGATGGGGTTTCATGCCGAACGGAAAACCGAACATCCTGGTGATGTGGGGCGATGACATCGGAGTCAGCAATCTCAGCTGCTACTCGGACGGCTTGATGGGATATCGGACGCCGAACATCGACCGGATCGCCGATGAGGGCGCCAGGTTCACCGACTACTACGGCGAGCAGTCCTGCACCGCCGGTCGGGCCGCGTTCATCTGCGGCCAGAACCCGTACCGCACCGGTCTGACCAAGGTGGGGATGCCGGGTGCCGCCGTCGGGATGCAGGACAAAGACCCGACGATCGCCCGCGCGCTCAAGGAGGAGGGCTACGCCACTGGCCAGTTCGGCAAGAACCACCTCGGCGATCAGGACAAGTTTCTTCCGACGAACCACGGATTCGACGAGTTCTTCGGCAACCTGTACCACCTCAACGCCGAAGAAGAGCCGGAGCATCGCGACTATCCGCCTGCCGATGAGTTCCCGGATTTCCGCGAGAACTTCGGGCCCCGCGGCGTCATCCACAGCTACGCCGACGGACGCATCGAGGACACCGGCCCGCTCACCAGAGAGCGGATGAAGACCATCGACGACGAGTTGATTCCCGAGGCGAAGCGATTCATCAAGGACGCCCACGAGGCGGGTATCCCGTTCTTCGTCTGGTTCAACACGACCCACATGCATTTCCGTACTCACGCCAAGGACGAGAGCCAGGGCCAAGCCGGACGCTGGCAGTCCGAGTACCACGACGTGATGATCGACCACGACGGCAACATCGGCGAGATGCTCGACTTCCTCGACGAGCTGGGGATTACCGACGACACCATCGTCGTGTACAGCACCGACAACGGTCCGCACATGAACACCTGGCCCGACGGCGGCATGACGCCCTTCCGCTGCGAGAAGAACTCGAACTGGGAGGGTGCCTACCGCGTACCCGCCATGGTGCGCTGGCCCGGCCACATCGAAGCCGGGACCGTACTCAACGGCATCGTGAGTCACGCCGACTGGTTCGTCACGTTCCTCTCCGCCGCCGGTGCACCCGACATCGCCGAACAGCTCCGCGCCGGGGCCGAGCTCGACGGCAAGGAGTACAAGGTCCACCTCGACGGCCACGACCAGCTCGACTACTTGACCGGAGCGGTCGACGAGAGCCCCCGCAACTACTTCTTCTACATGTCCGACGACGGTGATCTGACGGCCATGCGCTTCGACAACTGGAAGTTCATCTTCCTCGAGCAGCGGATGAGGGGCACGATGCGGGTCTGGATGGAACCATTCGTCGAGCTCCGGATGCCCAAAGTCTTCAACCTTCGCACCGATCCGTATGAGCGGGCCGAGGAGACGTCGAACACGTACTTCGACTGGGTTCTCGATCGGGCTTTCCTGTTCGTGCCGGCGCAGAGCTTCGTCGCCGAGCACATTCAGTCACTCGCCGAATTCCCGGTGAGTCAGAAGCCGGCGTCCTTCAACCTCGAGAAGGTGATGGCCAAGCTCGAGGCGGGCATCACCAGTTCGTGAGCGTCGCGACCACCGTCGGGATCTTCTCACGATCATCTCACTGCCACCGGGAGAGCCGGTGCCGCAGCTACTGGCCGGTGTAGTCCGCCGGGCGCTTGTCGACGAAGGCCTCCACGCCCTCGCGGAAGTCGTCACTGGTGCGAAGGAACCCGTAGGCAAGGCCTTCGACGTCGAGCCCAACCGAGAGTGGAGCGTTGTAGGCGTGGTCGAGTACCCGCTTCGCCATTCGTAGCGCCAGCGGTGAGAGAGCCATCAGCTCCTCGGCGAGCGCTCCCGCGGCCGCGTCGAGCTCGTCGAGCGGAACCACCTCGGTGACCACGCCGAGCTGCAGCGCCTCCGCGGCGCCGATCCGTCGGCCCCGCATGATCATGTTCTTGGCTCGACCGAGCCCGATGAGCCGTGACAGCCGCTGTGTGCCCCCACTGCCGGGGATCATGCCGATCGTGATCTCGGGCAGGCCCAGCGTCACGTCATCGGCGGCAACCCGGAAGTCGGTCCAGCGAACCGGTACGCCCAACCGTCGTGAGACCGCGCCCAGCAGCACGATGTACGGGAAGAGCCCGGCCTTCACGCCGAAGCTGCCCCCCGAATCCGGCGGAGTGATCAGTCGCAGCTTGGCCCCTGGCAGGCCGAGCGCGGCCGCGGTCACGCTGTGGAGGGTGAACGGTCCTTGGAAGTTGGCCCAAGTGGTGAGCGAGCCGTTCGCGGAGTCCCAGTCGGCCACGATGCCGTAGCACTCCACCGGGGCCGCGCTCCATCGAGGGAAGGTGAACCGTTGGCGCACGACCAGGTCGGCTCGGGCCATCGCTTCCTCTGGGTCGCCGTAGCTGAACGATCGGTCCGACACCGGGTCGTCGACAGCGAGCGGGTCGAGGATCGGGTCGAGCGGCTCGTAGTCGACCTCCACCAATTCGGCTGTGTCCTCGGCGATGTACCGATCTCGCGCCACGACCACTGCGACCGGCTCGCCGACGTAGCGGACGACGTCGACCGCTGCTGCGAAGTAGTCGATCGGCGATTGGATGACCGCGGGTATCGGCCGGGACAGCTCGGCCACGTCGGCGCCGGTGACCACTCCTACGACCCCGTCCATCGCCAGCGCAGCCTCGCAGTCGATCCGCACGACTCGACCATGGGCGAGCGGGGATCGTACGATCGCGACGTGCTGCACATGGGGGACCGGATCGAGATCGTCGATGAAGCGCCCTCGGCCGCGCAGGAGGGCGTCGTCTTCCACGCGCTCCAGGGGTTGGCCGACCCACCGTTGATTGGCGCCGCGCTCCTCCATGGGCGCAACTCCAATCACGGGCTTTCGTCTCGGGCCGGGGCTGCATGGTGATCGAGCTGCGCGATCGGCTCGAGTTGCGGATCGCCGAGCTGGGCAGTGTCGTCGTCGCCTTCTCCGGGGGCGTCGACTCGTCGGTCGTCGCCGCTCTCGCACATCGAGCCCTGGGGAGCCGGGCGGTGGCCGTGACCGCTCATTCCCCTGCCCTCGCGTCGGGCGAGCTCGACGGCGCTCGTCGGGTGGCCGCCGCCATCGGCGTGGCGCACGAGGTGATCTCGACTGCCGAGCTGGAGCGCGACGGCTACCGAGCCAATGGATCGGACCGCTGCTATCACTGCAAGACCGAGCTGTACTCCCAGCTGGCCGAGCTCGCCCGCGATCGCGTCTACGGCGCCTTGTTGTCGGGGGCGAACACTGACGATATCGGCGAGTGGCGGCCCGGCCTGACCGCCGCGGCCGAGCACGCCGTCGTCCACCCCCTTGTCGACCTCGACGTCGGCAAGAGCCAGGTGAGGGAGCTCGCCCGATCGCTTGGCCTGCCGAGTGCCGACAAGCCGGCCTCACCCTGTCTGGCGTCGCGGATCCCGCACGGGACGATCGTCGATGCGGCCACGCTGGCGCGCATCGATCGGGCCGAGGCAGCGCTGAAGGCCAGGGGCTACGCCTCCTTGCGGGTGCGACACTACGGCAATGTGGCCCGGGTCGAGGTGAGTGAGGCCGAGCTGCCTCGGGTGCTGGACCCGACCGAAGCCCAGGCCGTGAAGGCCGCCGTGGGGGCCGCGGGCTACGGCACCGTCGAGATCAGCACCGAACCGCTGCGATCGGGGTCGCTCACCGTCCAGTTCCTCGGCCGCCGTACCTGAGCTCGATCGGGGTCCGCTCCCGGTCGACCTTGCTTGCCGCGCGGGCGACGAGCTCGACGGAGGGTCCCCGGGGTTCGTCGAGGGCGCGGAACGCCTCGTCGGGGTAGATGGCCGCGAGCAGGTTCGCGGACTGTCCGATCTGCCTTGTCGATGACCCGATTCGGCGCCGAAGAGACTGAGGAGGATGAGACCCGCGGCTAGCGCGCTCGGAGGGACTCGACCCCCAACCTTCTGATGCGTATTTCTGCCGAGGGGGTGCATCCGTTGTTGTCCGCAGCTGCCCGCGAGTGCCCGAGGCGGCCGCTGAGCTGGGGTGATACCGGGCGGGTGTTGACCGCTGCTGACCGCAGTTGCACCCCTTTGCCGCCGGGATCTTCTCACGATCTTCTCAGGCGCTATCGGTTGGCTCCTGGGACCCGATTACGTGGCCCCGACCGGCGGCCGTCGGTCGATAGGTCGATCGCCTCTATCCAGCGCGTGAGTGCCGGTGCAACCTAGACCCCACAGGCGCCGTGGCGCGTGCGCTGGTTCTGTTCGTTGCCAGCCAACTCGGTGCCAGAGGAAGGGTCGGCATGGACCTACTCGCACACCGACGGGTGAGCCGTGCCCTGTTGCTGCGGGTCTCGGTGTGGGTCCTCCTCGCCCTGGCCGTGGCAGCCTGCAGCTCGTCGTCCGTGGATGGCGGTGCGGCGGTCGAAGGCGAGGCAGCTGATCCCGCCGAACTCACGCCCGCGGTCGCTCCGACTGCGGTTCAACTCCCGCCGATCGATCTCCAGCTCCTCCTCGACGACTGGGTGTCGAGCGAAGATCTCGTCGGAGCGGTCGCGGCGGTGGCCACGATCGATGACATGACGGTCGCGAGCGCTGGTCTGACCGAGATCGGCACGACAGAGCTCATCGGGCCGAACCATCGGTTCCGGATCGGGAGCATCACCAAGCTCTTCACCGCCACGCTCGTGATGCGCCTCGTCGAAGGCGGCGTCCTCGGCCTCGACGACCCGGTGTCCGCCTACCTTCCCGACGCGCCGCCTGGCGTAACGATTGCGCAGCTCCTGAGCCACCGCAGTGGCATCGTCGACCAGGGCGGCAACGAGTTCGAGGCAATCGCCGCGGAGATCGGCGCTGCCCTAAGCGATCCGTCGACGGTGAGGTTGCCGGCGGAGGTCGTTGCCGAGGCGCTCGGGCGCGAGCTCGCGTTCGAACCCGGTACCAACGAGCAGTACAGCAACGTCGGCTACTTGGTGCTCGACCCGGTGATCGAGACCGCAGCCGGAACCGACTACGAGAGCGCCCTGATCGAGCTGGTCCTCGAACCTGCGGGCCTCGACAACACAGGAGTCGACACCGGCGCAGCCGACATGGCGGCGCCCCACGAACGACTCGCACTCGACCAGCCGCCGTTCAGCCTTCGAGCGATGCGGACGGATGTCGCCGTCGGCGCAACGACCGCCGCAGGTGGGCTCGTCTCGGACGTGTACGAGCTCGTCGCGTTTGCCGAGGCGCTCTTCGGCGGCGAGATCGTCAGTGCCTCCTCGCTGGAGGAGATGATGGACACGACGCAGTCGGCCGGCGCGAGCTACGGGCTCGGCATGGACGTCTACCGCCTGGACGGGCGGACAGTCCTCGGCCATGACGGCCGCACCATCGGCTACGGCGCGAGCCTCCGTCACGATCCGACGACCGGCCTCACTGTCGTCGTACTCGCGAACGAGGGAACCTTCGCCACTCGCCCCTTTGCCGATCGGCTCGTCATCGAGGCCTCGAGACTCGCCGTGCCGGAGTAGGGGAGCTGCTGATGATGATCTGGAGCCTGGGCGCGGCCGTCCCCCGGGGAGGTGCGCCATGCGGCGACTGGGTCGGCGCGAGTCGTGGCCTGGTTCGAGCGCTACCACCGCGCCGGCTGAAGCGCGCGCCCAGTCGTTGGCCTCGTCCATGCGGGCTGAGATCCATCCGATCGGACTCGTTCGCGATCTCGGTGTGTGGTCGGCGAACTGAAGAGCGACACCGTGCGGTCAGCGCGCTCGGAGGGACTCGAACCCCCAACCTTCTGATCCGTAGGTGGATCGACGGCGGCGGATTCATCTCAGATCGACTGGGAGGCGACACACGGTTTTGGAATGGCCCCAAGTGGCCCTTGGGCATTTAGCTCTGGGACGTTGGGCTGGTCACTGCCGTTTGCACCCGGTGAGCCGGCGGCAGCGAGACGTAGCCGCCGACCAGGAAGCAGACGGCTCCGATGAAGGTGCCGAGGTTGACGATGGTGATGTTGATCGCCTCGCCGGTGGTCTTCAGGGTGAAGGATGCGATGGCCGAGGCCATGAAGAAGACCGATCCGACATAGTTCACCAGGGCACCCCACCAATCGGGGTCGTCGGAGCGCACGCACCACAGTCTGTGGCACACGCCCAGCCAGAAGAGATGGCTGGCGACGAGGAACGCGATGGACCCGAGGAAGTCGGGACCCCAAACGAGCCGGTTCGTCTGCTCGATCGTGAACGTCTCGATCATTGCGCCGATCGTGTTGGCGTTGAACAGCAGCGTGCCGACGAGCTGGATGAACGCCGCCCACCACGCCGTCTTCGCCGGCTGCCGGGCCCAAAACCGGAACTTCGCGGGTGCCGGATCGCCGCGGAGGTCGTCGGGGCTGTTGATCACCTCGAGCAAGGCGCTGTATCCGCCGGCCGTGAAGAACAGTGAGCCGACGACGAACGTGATGCCGACCGCTCGCCCATCGACGAGTTGGGAGTAGGGCGGGAACGAGCCGAGCGCGAACAAGAACGAACCGACCATGAACAACAGGGCGATCCGCCACCCGAGATCGCCCGGGTTCCAGCTCAACTCCCGGCGCCACCGCATCACAGGCTCACCAGCGCGGTCGACTCGAACACGGACGTCACGTCTGGAAGGGCTTTCAGATCCGCCGGCGACGCCGTCCGGGTGTGACGGCGGCCGCAACCACTGCGGTCTTGGCCACCGGCGATGGCCCTGGCGTCACGGCTGCGGCCACGACCGCCGTCTTCGCGACGGGTGCCCGAACGACACCTCTTCTTCCGACACGTGCTCGTCTGACTGGCATGTCAATCTCCTTCTGTCTCGGCTTCTTCGTCGGCTTCGATCGCGGCGATGATCGCCTGAATCGGAATCCGCCCGTCGGCGATCAGCTGGCCACCTGAACGCCGGACTGCGGAAGCGAACGGTGCAGCCCACAGGTTCTCCCAGATGAGCACTCCGGCGGTGGTTCCCGGATCCATCGCCGCGGCGAGATGCGCGACGTCTTCCTCTGCCAAGAGCTCCGCCAGCTGGGCCTCGAGCATCTGCAGTTCGCCGAGCTCAGCCACATCGGACAGCTCCATGGCGTCGACGGACCCGTCCTCGTCTTTGGTGAGGATGAGCACATCGATCACACGGATGATTCCGGCATCGACCAGCGCCAGGAGCGCAGGGGCCATCTCGCCGGTGAAACTGCTGGTGCCCGCAGGGAATTCGACGATGACGTAGTCAACCGGACCAAGTTCATCAAGGGATACATCTGTCATCAGGACTCCATCTGTTCGTTGACTCTCGAGCTCGGGCACTGTTGGGCCGCGCAGCCCCGCTCACGACCCCACTGCATCGCCACTGCACGCCGATCGGTTCATGTGTGGCTGAAGCCCGGCTCCGGTGCGGGATGCGCCGGCGGGAACTGCTCGAGGTGGGCCACGGCGTCCTGGATCGCGTCGAGCAGGCTGTCGGCGAGATCCATCCCGAACCCCTCCCGGACCACGATCCGCAGCACCGCGACATCGGTGGCGTCCTCCGGCATCGTGTACGCCGGTACCTGCCAGCCGCCCATCCGAAGCTGATCGGACACGTGGAAAACGGTGAACTTCGACGGATCCTTCACCTTGAACGCCAGAACCGGGATCGCCGAGCCATCGCTGACGACATCGAACGGTCCCATCGCCGCGATCTTGCCCGACAGATGGACGGCGACGTCGCGCAGGTACTCCATGATTCGCCGATAGCCGTCGAAGCCGAGGCGCACGAAGTTGTAGTACTGGCCGACGATCTGGTTGCCGGGACGGGAGAAGTTGAGGGTGAACGTCGGCATGTCGCCGCCGAGGTAGTTGACGTGGAACACCAAGTCCTCGGGGAGGTCGTCCTCCGACCGCCAGATCACGAACCCGATGCCCGGGTAGGTGAGCCCGTACTTGTGGCCCGACACGTTGATCGACTTCACCTGCGGCAGCCGGAAGTCCCACACCAGGTCGGGATGCAGGAACGGCGCGACGAAGCCGCCGCTGGCGGCGTCGACGTGGCTCGGGATGTCGGTGCCGTGCTCGGCGTTGTAGGCGACGACGCGGTCGTGGATCTCGCCGATCGGCTCGAACTCGCCGGTGTAGGTCGTGCCCAGGATCGGGATCACCCCGATCGTGTTCTCGTCCACCCGAGCCATCACGTCATCGGGGGCCACGGTGAACCGGTCCTTTGCGACCGGCACGTAGCGGGGCTCGACGTCCCAGTACTTGCAGAACTTCTCCCACACCACCTGCACGTTGGAGCCCATCACCATGTTCGGCCGATCGGTCGACTGGCCGGCGGCTTCGCGGCGCTGCCGCCACCTCCACTTCATCGCCAATCCGCCGAGCATGACCGCTTCGCTCGAACCGATCGTCGACACCCCGACCGCGTCGCCGTCGGTCGGGGCGTGGAACAGATCGGCGACGATGTTCACGCACCGGCGTTCGATCTCCGCGGTCTGCGGGTACTCGTCCTTGTCGATCATGTTCTTGTCGAACGTCTCGGCCATCAGCTTCTCGGCTTGTGGCTCCATCCACGTGGTCACGAACGTCGCCATGTTCAGCCGCGAACTGCCGTCCAGCAGCAGCTCGTCGTGGATCAGTCGGTAGACGGCCTCGGCTGGTGCCTCGCCGTCGGCCAGCCGGTTCTTCGGGACCGGCGTGTGACTCAGGCGGCCGGCGTAGGCGGGGTCGATGTAGTCGTCGTCGGTGACGTGACGGTGCACCATGTCAGTTTCCTCTCAGTGTTCAGGTCCAGCTCAGGAAGGGGTCGGCTCACTCTGGGCGACAGATCTTATGTACGCCTGCGTGGCTGCCTCCTGCGCCTGCGCCTGGGCAATCGCATGCTGCTGCATGTTGTCGCCCCGCGCGATCAGGTAGACGAAGACTCCGAGGTAGGGGAGCAGGATCACGAAGATCGACCACAGCGCCTTCGACGCTCCGGAGAGATCCGGGCTCCGGAAGATGTCTCCGAAGACGTGGAACAGCAGCATGATCCAGATGAAGAAGATGAAGAACCAGAAGGTCGACCACAGGACTTGACCCGTGCCGAACGCTGCAATGACCATGAGGTGACTCTCCCTGGGTTGACGTGATGTATCCGCCATTCAGCATGAGGGCCCGCAGCGGCACGAGCATCACCCGATTCGGGCTAACTTGCAGCGTCAGTCGATGAGGCCGGCGTCTCGGGCGATGTCGACGGCGCCACCCCGTGACGATGTCCCGAGCTTGCGGTAGATGGCGATCGACTGCGCCTTGACCGTGTTGCGAGACACGAAGAGACGCTCGGCGATCTCTCCGATGGACAGATGCGTGGGAAGGAACTGGAGGACACGGAGCTCTGCCGTCGTCAACGACGACGGCCCGAAGGAACCGCTTCGGGAACGCGTCGTCGCGCTTCGCCGCAGGTTTGCCACCTGGTCCCGTGCGGTGGCCGCGTCGGGGACCATCTCGAGGATCTCGTAGGCTTCGTCGAGGAGGGTCGAGGCCTCGACCCGGTTCCCCGCGTTCAGGGAGCTGCGGGCCAGCGCGATCCTGGTCTGGAGGTTCAGCCAGGGGGCGATGCCCTCGAAGCCGGCGAGCTGCTGGCGGGCGATCATTCGACGTTCGGCGGCACCGTCGGCATCACCCCGTCGAGACTCGATCGCGGCGGCGACTGCGGACACGAGGCACATCATCGGTGTGGCGTCGAGATCGCGCACGGTCGATCGAGCATCGTCGCCAAGCTCGGCGGCCCGGTCCCACTCGTCGCGTTCGATATGCACAATCGCGAGCTGAGAGAGGTTCAGCGCCCGAACCAACGGCCGCTCGGCAGCACCGAACGCTCCTTCGCGCAACAGCTGCTCTGCTCGGGCGTGATCGCCGAGCATGAACGCAGCGGCTCCGTACAGCAGGCACGCGAATGGTTGCCAGTCGACACCGCGCGGGAGGTGGTCGTAGACGAATCGTGCGTCGGCGGCCATCTCTTCGGCCGAACCGCACCCGACGGCCGCGCGCAGCGCGGCTCCCGCCACCGCCGACGTCCACCCGGATTCAGCCTCCGCATGGTCGAGCTCGGCCCGCTCATTCGACAGGGCGAGCCACTCGAGTGCCGCCGAACCATCGCCGTAGGCGAACTTGAGGAACCCGGCGACGACCAACAAGTGCGGCCGAGCCAGGAGATCGGCACGTTCGAACAACGCGAGCCAGCGGTCGACCGTGCCGAGCCGGCCGCCAGCGGCAAATAGCGGGAAGTTCGCGAGCACCAGCTGCTCGACGCGATCGAGGTCGCCGGCCTTCGCCGCGTTCATGATGGCGTCGTTCACCCCACCGTGTGCCTCGTGCCAGATGCTCGCCCGCGCCGCAAGGCGGAGGCTCGCACCCGGGTCGCGACGATCGAGCTCGGTCGACAGGAACTCCGCCCAGAGATGGTGCAGGCGATACCACTCGCGGCGATCATCGAGCGAGATCACCAGGAGGTTGCGGCGTTCCAGGTCCTCGAGCAGCGCAGCAGATCCGGTCCGTCTGAACACCTCGTCGCACATCTGACCCGATCCACGCTCGAGCGTCGACAACGCCATCAGGAACTCGGCCGTGGCCGGCTCGAGCCCGGCGAGGAGCACATCGGAGAAGAACTCGGCCAACACACGAGTGGTGCCACCGATCGGTACTGCGTCGGAATCGGCTCGAGACGTGTGGTTCCGAGCGACGGCCGCGAGATAGACCGCCAACGGCCAGCCCTCGGTGCGTTCCATCACGCGGCCGATCTCCTGCGGCTCGAGATGGATACCGAGCGCCGAGCACACCTGAGCGGTGTCCTCGGTGCCGAAGGCGAGCTCGTCGAGGCCGACTTCCTCGATGTTCCGGCTACGTCGGAGGCTGCCCTGATGAAGTCTCGAACCGTCCCGCCCGCTCAGCGCGATCGCGGAACCCTCGGGGAGGGCGGCGATCAGGGCGTCGAGCACATCGACCGCCTCACGCGCGACGAGCTCGTGCACATCATCGATGATCAGGAGGAAGGGCGTGCGCCGTTCGGCCAACATCCATCCGAAACCCCTGAGTGCTCCCGACGAGATCGAGATGGGGCTGTGGAGGAGCTGCGCGAAGAGATCCCAATCGATCGGCTCGATCGTCTCGAGCGCGACCGCAACACCCGCGAGGAGGACGGTCGGGTCGTTGTCGGCATCGTCGATGGTCAGCCATGCAGTCGCGC
Source organism: Acidimicrobiia bacterium (assembly GCA_029861625.1). GTDB lineage: Bacteria > Actinomycetota > Acidimicrobiia > Acidimicrobiales > JAHEJN01 > JAOTZB01. The sequence continues at coordinate 4,218 of JAOTZB010000015.1, read as the reverse complement.
GGCCGTCCCCTTCGGCCACCTCGGCGAGCATCGTCGACTTCCCGTACCCCGCGGGCGCCGTGACGAGGAGGACGTCCCACGCCATCATCCGCAACCGCTCGACCACACGGGCCCGCGAGATCTGCCCGACTCGGCTCCGGGGCGGGTACAGCTTGGAGCGGGCGGGGGCCAAGCCGCGGATCTGCTCCGGCATCCCGAAGACGTCTGTCCTGTTCGCCTCGGTCATGCTGTTTCGTGCCCGTCCACGATCGCCCACTTTGACGTCTCCGAGAGGCTACTTCGCGCCCATCCCGCGCGTCATGTTGAACGCCCCGAGTCGGGCGGCGCCCGGCGCAGCGCCACGTCGGGCGGTTCGCCCAGGATCGCCCGATGTGGACGATGCCCAGCCCGCCGTTTCGTAGTCGAGTGGGAGCTGACTCGTCCGAATGTGTCGAGTTCATGCGCCGACACACGGAGTGATTCGAGCCAACACATGGAGCACCAGGGGAGCACCGGCCCGGCCGAGTACGTCATCATCGGGTTCCCCGGCAGCGAGCCCATCGCAGCGATCGCGCCGGAGCTCGGACGACTCGTCGACGACGGGCTGATCCGCATCGTCGACCTGATCGTCGTCAGGAAGGACCCCGACGGCGAGTTGAGCGTCGTCGAATTCGACGAGCACGAGGACGCGACGGTGTTCTCCGCCATCGAGGGCGAGGTCGGGGGTGTGATCGGCGGCGAGGACATCGCGCACGCCGCCGAGACGATCGCACCAGGGTGGTCGATCCTGCTGGTCGTATGGGAGGGCATCTGGGCGCAGCGCCTGGCTGAGGCCATTCGAGCCTCGGGCGGGGTGCTGCTCGAGGGCGCGCGGATACCCGATCACCTGTACGACGACGTCGCGACTGTGCTGGCGGACAGCGAAGGTCGAGGGAGGACACCCGGATGAGGCGTCGGCGACCGATCGTACGAGCTGCGGCGACCACCGCCGTGGTGGCGGCCACCGCACGAGCCATCTCGGCACGGGTAGCGCACCGCCGGCAGAGCCAAATGACACCACACACCGAGGCGGCCCCGGCCGCCCCAACCACTGTTGCGTCCACACGAGCCCCGGAGGCCCCTTGACCATGACCGATCAATCGACACCCGAAATCCCCGAGAGCCACAACTCCGGCCTCGAGCCATCGCGACGGTGGCGACGGCCGTTGGCCGGGTCCCTCGCCGTCGTCGCGGCGTTGAGCCTGGTGTTCGCGGTCACCGCAACGTGGATGAACACCACGCTGCTCGACACCGACGAGTGGGTCGAGTCCGTAGCGCCGCTCCCCGACGATGCCGAATTCCAACAGATCATCGCCGAGCGAGTCGCTGACGAGGTCCTCACCCTGATCGACCTCCCGGCCTTGATGGAGAACGCGCTCGGGCCCGCAGGCAAGTTCCTCGCCGCGCCCGCGGCCGACGCCAGCAAGGGCTTCATCGAGGACGCGTCCGTCAAGGTGTTGGCCTCACCGGAGTTCGAAACGATCTGGATCGAAGCCAACCGCATCGCCCATCAGACGGCGGTCAAGGTGCTGCGCGGCGAAGTCGACGCGGCGAACGTCGTCGATGGGCAAGTCACCCTCGACCTCGTACCGCTCATCAACAATGTCGTCGCCTTGATCAGCCAGGACATCCCCGATCTGTTCGGCGGTGTTGTCGCCATCCCCGAAGTGACCGCCGATCAGGTCGATCAGGCGACGACGAACCTCGCCGACGCGATGGGCATCACGATCCCGTCCGACTTCGGCCAGGTGCCGGTGTTCGACACCGAAGCACTCACCGCCGCCCAGGACGGCGTGCGGTGGCTCGACGACGGCATGGTCGCGCTCTGGGTGCTCTTCGGGCTCGCCCTCGTTGGTTCGATCGTGGCCAGCGTCGACAGGAGACGAACCATCGCATTCGTCGGCGTCGTCACCGCCGTCACCGCGGTAACGGTCTGGGTGCTCCGCTGGCCGCTGGAGACCGACATCGTCGACGAGATCAAGAACCCGTCCGGCAAGAAGGCCAGTCAGATCGTGATCGAAGTCGCATTGTGGAGCAACCTCGGGCCCCTGATCGCGGCGCTCGTCATCGTCTCGTTGCTCGCCGCGACCATCTCATGGCTGGCCGGACCCAGCCGCAGCGCAGTCACCGTCCGGCGCACCGTGACGGGTCTCTTCGGCGACCACCACCCCCAGACCACCGCGAGCATCTTCATGCGTAGCCACACGACCGCCTTCCGGATCGCCGGCGCCGTCGCCGCACTTGCCGCCCTGTTGAGCATCCCGCGACTCACATGGGGATGGTTCCTCACCATCGTCGTCGTGCTCGTCGCTTATGAGATGTCGTGGATCTACGTCGCACCAATCGACGACAATGACCCTAAGTCGGAGCCCGTCCCCGCACCCGGCTGAGCGGGCCCGCCCCCACGACCATCGACGATTCACATTGAAAGGAACATGAAGATGTCTGCCCCGAACGTTTTGATCATCATGACCGATGAGGAGCGCTACCCGCCTCCATACGAGGGGCCCGAGTTGGCGGCCTTCCGGCGAGAGCAGCTACCCGCTCGCCAGCACCTGATCGACAACGGGACCCGGCTCCATCGGCACTATGCGGGTTCGACCGCGTGCCTGCCGAGTCGGGCGACGCTGTTCACCGGGCAGTACCCGTCTTTGCACGGCGTCACGAGCACAGACGGTCTCGCCAAGCGGGCGAGCGATCCGGCGATGGGTTTCCTCGATCCCGACACGGTGCCGACGATCGGCGACTGGTTCCGGGCGGGGGGCTACCACACCCACTACCGCGGGAAGTGGCACATCTCCTACGCCGATCTGATGACGCCGGGAACCCATGTCGGGCTCAAGTCCAGCAACGCCGAGGGTGTCGTCGACCAACGCGTCGTCGACGCCTACCGCCGAGCGGACCGCCTGGACCCCTTCGGGTTCTCGGGGTGGATCGGGCGCGAACCCCACGGCGCGGACAAGGCTGACTGTGGCTTCGTGCGCGACGGCGTGTTCTCCGAGCAGGTTGCCGAGTTGTTCGATGATCTCGCCGGGGCGCGGGCCGACGGGCCCTGGCTCTCCGTTGCCTCGTTCGTGAACCCGCACGACATTTCCTTCGGTGCCTTCGGTTGGCAGCAACTGTTCGCACTGGCGCCTCCCGACGACACGGTTCCTGCCATCGACGCAGCTCCCTCGCACGCAGACTCCTTCGCCGACAGGCCGGGATGCCACGAACAGTTCCTGCACACGTGGCCGAAGATGACCTTCGACATGACCGCCGACATGGCCCATCGCCGGCTCTACTACTACCTCCACAAGGTGGTGGACCGGGCCATCATGCGCGTGCTCGAAGCACTCGATGCCTCCGGGATGGCCGACGACACGATCGTCGTGTTCACGTCCGATCACGGCGACCTCATCGGAGCTCACGGCGGGCTCGTCCAGAAGTGGTACAACGCGTTCGACGAGGCGATCAGGGTGCCGCTCGTCGTCAACGGGCCAGGCATTGCCCGGAATCCTGACGGCATCGACGTCCCGTCGAGTCACGTCGATCTCCTGCCGACGCTGCTCGGGCTCGCGGGTATCGACGCGGAACGGGCGGCGGCAGGGGTGGCCGAGCACCACGTCGAGGCCCAACCGCTCCCCGGCCGCGACCTGAGCGGGGTGCTCACCGGTTCGTCCGACGCCGAATCGAGCCGGACACCGATCTACTTCATGACCGACGACGACATATCGCGAGGCTCGAGCCAGGTCAACCTGTTCACCGGGGAGCCGTACGAGGCCGTGAGCGCTCCGTCCAGAGTCGAGTCGGTGATCGCCTCGCTCCCGACCGGCCCGGACGGTGCCGCTGAATTGTGGAAGCTCAACCACTACTTCGAGCGGCTCGACGAGTGGCAAGCCGAGCAGGGCGTCCCGCCAGCTGCCACACCCGCGGCCGAGTCGTTCTGGGAACTGCACAACCTGACCGCGGACCCCGAGGAACGCCACAACGTCGCCGGCGAAGGCACCGACGCCTTTTCGAACATGCTCGACCTGTTGGGGTCGGAGCGAGACTCCAAGCGGCGGCTCCCCTCGCTTCGGAACGCAGCCGCCGCTTCGCCAGGGGCCTGATTCCGAGCTCCAACACGCGACGCACGGTTTGGAAATGGCCCCGAGCGGGTTTCGGCTGGGTGGCTTTCGAACGCATCGGCGGCCGTGGAGAACCCCCGACGGGCCACGG
>JAOTZB010000193.1 GCA_029861625.1 Acidimicrobiia bacterium | reverse complement strand
TGGTTCACGACTCGCAGTGCTCGAGCAGATCTACGTGCTGCCCGAGGCACGTGGTGTCGGGGTGGGGGAGTCCATCATGGGCGAGGTCGAGGCGTTCGCGCAGTCGCAAGGATGCATCGGCATCGACTCGCTCGCGTTGCCGGGCGATCGGGCGACGAAGAACTTCTTCGAGACCTTCGGTCTCGTCGCCCGGGCGATCACAGTCCATCGCAAGCTCGGCTGACGATGCGGCCCGAGACGTGCGCCGGAGCCATCGTCGTCGCCGATGGTCGGCTGCTGCTGATCGAGCGTGCGACACCTCCCGATCAGGGTCGATGGTCGCTGCCCGGTGGGCGGGTCGAGGGCGGGGAGTCCCTCGGTGCTGCGGTCGAGCGGGAAGTGGCGGAGGAGACCGGCCTGCGGGTGGAGTGCGGGCGGTTCGTGGGGTGGGTCGAGATCATCGAGCCCGACCGCCACTTCGTGGTGATGGACTTCGACGCCACTCCGATCGACGACGGTCCGATCGTCGCCGGGTCCGACGCGGCCGATGCGCGGTGGGTCGAGCTCGGTCGGGTCGAGGAGATGCCCCTCGTCGGGGGACTGCTCGACTTCCTACGTGAGCACGACATCGTCGGCCCCTGACCGTTCAGGCCTCGGAGTCGGCCTGCGCTCCGTGATCGGCAGTCTCATCACTACCAGCCTCGACAACATCGACACCAGCCTCGACAACACCACCAGGCTCGACAACACCACCAGGCTCGACAACACCACCAGGCTCGACAACACCACCAGGCTCGACAACATCGACACCAGCCTCGACAACATCGATACCAGCCTCGACAACACGACCAGGCTCGGCATCGCCACCAGCCTCGGCATCACCACCAGCCTCGGCATCGCCACCAGCCTCGGCATCGCCACCAGCCTCGGCATCGCCACCAGCGTCGGCGCTCGGCGGTGCCGACGGGGGTGGACGCCTTGGTCGACGCTTCCGCCGACCGGGTCGGGGTGCGGCCTTGGCTTCGATGCCGAACATCGACGCGATCTCGGGGACCCGGCTCGCGAGCTTCGTGACGGTCGCCAACAGCTCGTCGCCAGGTTCAGCGGGCACACCGACCGGTTTGACATGTTGTCGCACCGGCGAGAAGGCCACCGCGTCGAGCACGGTGGCCCATCGCTGTGCGCCCACGTCGGAGGACAGCCCGGCGGATGCCTGCTCGGTGAGTGCAGTCATGATGTCGGGCGGCAACGGCGTGCCCGCCTTCGGCGGCCGGGAGCTGAGCCGGAGTGCCCGCACGGTTCGACCGTCCTTGAGCGTGGCAGCCAGCTCGGCCTGCCACTCGGCGTGTTCACGCTCGACTCGGGACTTCAGGGCGTCTCGCAGCAGCGTGGCGATCGCTCTCGACTCCTCGTCGCGTGCATGGTCGTCGGCCGCCACGACCACTGAGCGGATGTCGGGAAGGCCCACCTCGTCGACCGTTGCCAGGGCCGCGTCGGCCCGATCGCGCCACTCCGCGGCCTTCAGTGCCGGCAACATGTCCTCGGCGAGCTTGACGAGGGGTGTCGGATCGACCTCGGGCTGTCCGGCCGTGCGGGCGCTCTCGTTGCGCTCGTCGAGACCCTGACGGACCGCGGGGACACCTCCTCGCAGCACCTGCTCTGCGATGGGACGATGCTCCTCCGGGAGCGCATCGAGCGCGGCATTGCGATGTTCGCGACGGGGCCGAAGGCGTTTGGGCTTCGGTTTGGCGGGCTTGTCATCGGTATGGGGCCGGCGGGTACGGCGTTCACCATCGCGACGCGGCTTGTCGCCCTCGGTCTTGGCCCGGCCCGATCGCGACCCTTCACCGCCGGTCTCGCGGCGACCCCCACCGCGAGGTCGGCGATCACCACGGTCGCCGCGTTCGCCCCGCTCACCGCGGCCCTTGCCCCGCTTCGGCGCGAGCTGGGTCGTGACATCGGGCTCGGACCTCGCGGTCCCGATGATCTCGAGCAGTTCGGGTTCGCGTCGAGCGGCCTTGGGCGGAAGGACACCGATGATCTCGATGCCCTCGATCAAGAACTCGGCGTCGACACGAAGAATGTCGCCGACGGCCGCTCCGGGCGGGAGGAGGGAGGCGTTCAGCTCACCCTTTGGTTCCCGCGCACCAGCGGCTCGCCATGTCCACGTGCCGTCGTCACGGGAGCTGGTGAGCTCTACTTCGATTCGTCGCGACATAGAGGCCTCACGTTATCGGCCGGAGCTGACTGTCCCATTTTCCCCAGCCGGTGAGATGAGACACCGGCCCGCGCCCGTCGCCGAGGTGCCACTGCTGCGCCCCGGACACCGCTGTCCATGCAAAATGACCCGCACCGCGCGCCGCCGAGACCGGGTCGTCGCCGAGCGCGAGCCTGGCAGTGAGAGCGGCTGAGAAGGTACATCCACTGCCGCGTGTATTGCGGGTGATGATGCGGGGTCGTTCGATGATCTCGACCTCGGCGCCACGCATCACGACATCGACCGCCAGATCCTGGCCGAGTCGTCCACCGGTCACCACGACCAGTGGCGCGCCGAGGGCAAGGAGGTCCTCGGCCGCCGCGACGACATCATCCACACCGTCGAGCGTTCGCCCGAGGAGCAGCTCGGCCTCGCGCAGATTCGGTGTGAGCGCCGTGGCGTGGGAGAGCAGGTGGGCGCGATAGCCGGCGATGAGATCAGGCTCACCCAGCGGTTCACCGTGACTGTCGACCAACACCGGATCAACGACGAGCTGACCGTGCTCGATGCCGGCGAGCAGCGCTGCGATGGCCTCCACCGCGTCGGCCGACAACACGAGACCGGTCTTCACTGCCGCGACGGGACCATCGTCGAAGGCAGCTTCCAGCTGCGCCTCGAGCTGATCGACCGGCACGAGCGAGACACGGTGTACGCCAGCCGAGCTCTGGGAGGTGACCATGGTGATCGCAGACATTCCGTGGACACCGTGGGCCGCGAATGTCGGGAGATCGGCTTGCAGACCAGCAGCTCCGGAGGAGTCGGACCCGGCGACGGTCAACACGACAGGCGGCGTCATCGCCAGGAGCCTAGACATGCCGTCTCCGGTCCCATGGTCGTCCCCCAGACCCGAACCGTCGCACGACCCAGCGCCGGCTCCATCGATCCGGTGCCGGAAGGTGGGGGCCGGGCCGGCGGTAGGATCGGCGCGGATGGCAGATCCCGCGGCCGCGCGCGCCCGACTGGTTCTCGGTGGGCTGTTGGCGCTGGTCGTCGCGGCCGGCCTCTACGGGTTCGTGAGCGACTCCGGCGATGACGACGGCTCGGCGAGCGAATCCGGGCCCGATCCGGGGCCCACCGCAACACCTGTTCCCTACGACGGCTGGGTCGATCCGGCCTCGGTCGGCGGGCCAGTCGGCCAGACCGTGCCAGGACTACTGACCTTCCGCGGCAACCCCACTCGCACCTTCTACGGACAGGGGCTCCCGAACGCGCCGGTCACCCGTTGGCGGTTCCCGGTCGAGCCAGAGGAGCCGTTGTGCTCACTCAGCACCGTTGGTCCCGAGACGACCACGACCACCGAGTGGTGTGGTACCGGTTGGACCGGGCAGCCGGCCATCTTCGAACGTGAAGGGCGGACGTGGGTGGTGTTCGGCTCGTTCGGCAGCGCCGTGCACTTCCTCGACGGCGCCACCGGCACACGCCTGCTGCCCGACTTCGCGGTCGGCGACATCATCAAGGGCTCGGTCACGATCGACCCCGACGGCTTCCCGATCGTGTACTTCGGATCTCGGGACAACTTCCTGCGAGCCGTGTCGTTCGACGGGCCCGTGGCCGAAGAGCTCTGGTCACTCGATGCCGAGTCGATCAGTCCGCGTCTGCACGACAACGACTGGGACGGGACGCCACTTGTCATCGACGACTACCTCTTCGAAGGGGGAGAGAACAGCCAGCTGCACATCGTCAAGCTGAACCGGGGTTACGACGATGTCACCGGCCGGGTCACGCTCGCCCCGGAGCTGGTCTTCAATACACCGGGCTGGGACGACGAGCTGCTCGAGGCCCTCGATGACGACAACGTGAGCATCGAGAGCTCGGTGGCGATCAGCGGGAACACGCTCTTCGTCGCCAACTCGGGTGGCCTCATCCAGGGCTGGGACATCAGCGGGATCGAGGCCGGACTCGATCCCACCCGCACGTTCCGCTTCTGGGTGGGCGACGACACGGACGCGACCCTCGTCGTCGACGACGAGGGTGCCCTGTACGTGGGCGTCGAGTTCGAACGGCCGACCGATGTCGGCACCGAGCTGGGCCAGATCATCAAGCTCGACCCGTCGATGCCCGACGATCCCGTGGTCTGGTCCCTCCCGGCTCAGGTTCGCCTGCCCGACGGCGTCTGGGCCACCCCGGCCCTCACGACCGAGATGCTGTACGTACCGACGAATGAAGGGTTCTTGAAGGGCATCGATCGCACCACAGGCGATCTCGTCTGGGAGAAGAAGCTCCAGGGCCCGCTGTGGTCGTCCCCGGTCGTCGTCGACGATGTCCTGGTGCAGCCGGACTGCCTCGGTGTAATCCACGCCTACGACGTCTCGGATCCGACCGTCGACCCACCCGAGATCTGGACGGTGTCGACGGACTGGTGCACGGAGTCGACCGTGGCGGTGTGGAACGGCCTGATGGTGGTGGGTGACCGCAAGGGTCACGTCTGGGCGTACGCCGACGGACCCTGATCGGGCCTCCCACTGCCGAGCGAAGCGATCGCCTGCTCGAGATCCCTCCACAGATCGTCGACATGTTCGCAGCCGACGCTGAGACGGACGAGCGACTCCGGCAGGTGCTCCTGGCCCGCGATGGCTGCCCGCCGTTCGATCGTCGACTCGACTCCGCCGAGGCTCGTCGCGTGGGTGATCAGTCGAAGCTGGTCGCAGAATCGCTCGGTCCCGGCCGCGTCGGTCGCGAGGTCGAACGTGACGATCGCCCCGAACCCGTCGAGCGTTCGGGCACACACGTCGTGGCTCGGGTCCGCGGTCAGCCCCGGATATCGGACAACGTCGACCGACGGGCTGTCGACCAACCGGCCGGCCAGCTCGAGGGCGGTCGCCTGGGCCCGCTCCAGCCGGAGCGGCAGGGTCCTCGCGCCCCTGGACGCCAGGTAGGTTTCCAGGGCGCCGGGCGTCGCGCCCGAGAGCGTGCGATGGCGGCGGAGGCGGCCCGCGAGCCCTTCATCCGCCGCCACGGCGATCCCGCTGAGAAGATCCGAGTGGCCGCCGATGAACTTCGTGGCGGCATGCACGACTATGTCGGCGCCGAGCTCGAGGGGACGTTGGTTGATCGGTGTCGCGAACGTGTTGTCGACGGCCAGGATCGCGCCCGGACGCCTCGTCGCCGCGCCGATGGCCGGTAGATCGGCCACCCGCAGCAGTGGGTTCGATGGCGACTCGACCCAGATCAGGTCGACATCGGCTGCGACCTCGACCCACGCGCGGGTCTCGCGGACATCGAGGGCGATCACCGACCAGCGCCCGGCCCGCTCACCGTCCGAAGCGAGGGCCGCGACGCCCTGATAGCAGTCATCGGGCAGCACCACCGTCGCCCCGACCGCCAACCCGTCGAACACCGCCGCAACTGCGGCCATACCCGAGCTGAAGGCGACCGCATGGCCACCTTCGAGACCGCCCACGATTTCCTCGAGTGCCGCCCAGGTCGGCGTGCCCTCGTCACGCGCGTAGGTCCACTCGCCGCCGCGCACCGCGCTCGATGCCAGCACCGGCGCGACGTTGAGCGGGGAGCCTGGCGTACGGTCGCGGCCCGCGGCAATGACCCAGCTCTCGATGTGGAGTTCGTGACGATCGGCCATGATCCGCACTGTAGGAGCACGCGCGGGCTCGCAACGCGTGGAGCGGACTGCGTAGGGTCGCCGCCACACCAGCGCGGGGGTACACATGGATCCAGCAGAGCAGTTCGGTCTCGACGGTCAGGTTGCAGTCGTCACCGGCGCGGGGCGGGGGATCGGCGAGGGGATCGCCAAGGTCTTCGCCCGTGCAGGCGCCTCGGTGGTTGTCGCGGCGCGGCGCACGAACGAGATCGAACGCGTGGCCAAGGAGATCACCGACGCCGGGGGATCGGCCGTCCCGGTGACCACCGATGTCACCGACGACCACCAGGTCGACGCCTTGGCCCAAGCGGCGATCAGTCAATTCGGCTCCCTCACCTGCTGGGTCAACAACGCCGGAGGCTCGCCGGTGCGCACCCCGTTGCGCGAGCTGGCGCGGGATGACTGGGACAACACCATCGCGCTCAACCTCTCGGCGGTGTGGGCCGCCTCGGCGATCGCCTCGCGACACATCGAGCGCGGCACGATCATCAACATCTCGTCTCCGGCCGGCGAGCATGTGGTACCCAGCAGCGGCCACTACTGCGCGGCGAAGGCCGGCGTGAACATGCTGACGAAGGTGTTCGCCGCCGAGCTCGCACCCGACATCCGTGTGAACGCCATCGCGCCGGGCGCGGTGCCGACCGAGATCATGATGACCGCGCTCGGTCTCGACTCCGAGACTGTCGGCAAGATCGCCGAGGGCGGGCGCATCCCTCTCGGGCGGCTCGGCACTCCCGACGACATGGGCCTCTGCGCGCTGTACCTCGCGTCGGCGGCGTCCGCCTGGATGACCGGTCAGGTGCTCACCGTCTCGGGCGGCCGCTGAACGCGCCGAACCTATCGTCACGTGACGTAATAAACGCACCACCGCGCCCGGGGGAGCGAGGAGTGCCCCTCCCATCAGCCGGACGACACCCGAGCCTCGACCGGCTCGGAGCCCGTCGACCGGTCGACCCGGCTCCCGGACGCCGGCTCGAACGGGCACGGTGCCCACGCACCAACGCGGCCGGACCGACGCCGGGAGGGTGTCGGGGTGGATCCAAGGCGATGACCCCTATTTCGGCTGGGGCCGCCGGAAATACACGTTATGTAAAGTCAGCGGAGGGAAATCGCACGTGCACGAGATCTCGAGAGCTCTCAGCGAAGGTCAAGGTATGCAACATCAGCGCTATGTACGTTCCAACAAGTACGACCCAGCATGGATGACGAAGAACCAGATGGGCCCGAACGCCCTCTGGCTCACGGAATCCCTCACCGAAGTGATGACCATCGAGCCGGGCATGAGCGTCCTCGACCTCGGCTGCGGCAGCGCGATGAGTTCGATATTCCTCGCCAAAGAGTTCGGCGCCCGTGTCTGGGCCACCGACCTATGGGTCGCCGCGGCGGACAACCAGCAACGTATCGTCGAGGCCGGTGTTGGCGACCTCGTCACGCCGATCCACGCTGAAGCGCACACGCTGCCGTTCGCAACGGACTTCTTCGATGCGATCGT
>JAOTZB010000192.1 GCA_029861625.1 Acidimicrobiia bacterium | reverse complement strand
GGGATGTCGCCGACGACGTGGATGCCGCCGCCCTCCCAGTCCAGGGTCGCCGACAACGCGATCGCCGCCAACATCACGATCAGCGCGCCTGGCAGTTTCGGCAGGAACCGCTCGATGGCGAACAGCGCGGCGAGCGCGACGAAGCCGATGACGACGGTCGGCCAGTCCCAGTCGCTGAACTGTTCGATCATCGAGCCGAGGTCTTCGAGCACGTTGTCGCCCTCGGCCTCGATGCCGAGGATCTTGTCGAGCTGGCCGACGGCGATCACGATCGCCAGGCCGACCATGAACCCGGCCAGCACCGATGTCGCCATGAAGTTGGCGATCCATCCCATACGCGCCAACCCGAGCCCGATGAAGAACACCCCGGTGAAGATCGCCAGCCAGATCGTGAGGATCAGATAGAGGTCGCCGTCACTGCCCGCCAACGGAGCGACGACCGACGCCGATATGATCGCGACGGTCGAGCTCGGGCCGACGAAGAGGTGCTTCGACGACCCGAAGATCGCATACCCGAGCAGCGCCAGCGGCGCCGTGACGAGCCCGACCTCGGGCGACACCCCGGCAATGCCGGCGTACGCCATCGCCTCGGGTACCAGCAACGCCCACACCGTCAGCGCGGCGATGAGGTCGAATCGGACCCACCCGCCCCAGTCGTACTTCGGCAGCCAGTCGACGATCGGCACATACCGCTGGACGGTGGTCTTCTCCTCCGGTGGCTTCAGTGCCATCTCACATCCGCTCCGTGCCCGTCCGGATGGGGTGCGGCACGCGGCGCGATGGGATCATTCGATCGTCTCGGCATCGGTCCGCAACACCGATTCGACCTCCAACGCGAGGTCGCGCAGGCGATCGAGGATTCCGTCGAGCGACGCCTGGTCGACATCATCGGCGGAGAGGCGCGTACGGCCGGTCTGCACTTGCGGATGGAGGTCGGTGAGCGCGTGCTGCATCTCTGGTCCGAGGCGGCCTCTCACGTAGATCTCGTATTCCGCTTTCACCGTCGACTTCCTCTCTGCCGTTGGTGTTGGTCGTCGTTGCACGCAGCGTCGAACTGCGTCGGCCGATTGTTGGCACCGTGCGCGAACGGATACCAGCGCCGCCGTGGGTGATTCTCGAAATCACCCGCGGGTGAACTACCTTCAGGCCATGGCGGGAGTGGCCGACGACGACGGTGGTGTGGCGATGGGTGCTCCGCTCGTCGCAGCGTTGCTGACGCCCCCCGGTACGGCATCCACGATCGTGTCCCGACCACGTCTCGTGAAGCTGCTCGACAGGGCGGCGCGCGCCCCGATCACGATCGTGTCGGGCGAGGCCGCGGCCGGGAAGACATCGGCCGTCGCTGACTGGCTCAACTCGATGGCGACCGATCGCCCGGTCGGCTGGATGACGGTGCAACCCGGGCTCGAAGATCCGGTGCTGTTCTGGCGCTATTTCGTCGCCGCGGTCGAGCGGCTCGGTGTCGTGTGCGACGATCTTGCGCTGGCGCTGGCCGACGACGAGTCCCCGAGCGAGCGGTGGCTGATCACGCTGGCCAACCGGCTGTCCGAAGTTCCCGACGAGCCTGTGATCGTGTTGGATGACCTCCACGAGCTGCGATCGGCCGAGGCGCGGGAGTCGTTGCTGTCCTTCCTGGAGAGAACGCCGGCGACGCTGCACGTGCTCCTGCTCACCCGATCGCTGCCGCCGTGGCAACTGACTCGATGGCGGGTGTCGGGACGATTGTCCGAGGTCGATTCGGCGGACCTGCGCTTCACCCACGAAGAAGCCCGGGCGCTCGTCGACGAGGCAGCGCTCCAGTTGAGCGACGCCGATCTCGCGCTGCTCGTCGAGCGCACGGAGGGTTGGGCCGGTGGCATGAGACTCGCGTTGCTGTCGATGCGGCATGCCTCCGATCCCGGTGCGTTCGTCGCTCGTTTCGCCGCTGACGACGAGCTCGTGTCCAGCTACCTGTTCCGTGAGGTGCTCGAACGGCAGCCGCGGGAGGTTCGGGCGTTCCTGCTCGACATTTCGATCCTCGATCGGGTCACCCCTGAGGTCGGCGACGCGTTGCGCGAGCGGAACGACAGCGGCGAGCTGTTGGAGCGGTGTCGAGCCGACAGCATCTTCATCACCGAGTACGAAACCTCGGGCGTCTACCACCTACACATGCTGTTCGCGCAGCTCCTTCGCGCGGCCCTCGACATCGACGAACCCGACCGCCTCGTCCTCCTCCACCGCCGGGCCAGCAGCCTGTTCGAGGATCTCGGCGATGTTCACACGGCGATCGACCACGCGGTCGCTGCCCGCGACTTCACGCGAGCGGGCGACCTCGTCACGAGACATGCCGGCGACTTCGCGTCACTCGGCCGGTTCGAAGAGATCCGTTCCTGGCTCACCCTCCTCCCGCGGGACCCCAAGGTGATGGATCCTGCTGTCGTGATCGGACTGGTGATGACGCTGATCATCTCCGACGACATCGGCGATGCGCTCGAGCATCTCGACCAACTGGAGGCTCAGGACATCTCACCGCGCACTCGCTACGCCAGCAGCCAGGCGCGCCTCGCAGCCTTCGCGTGCGACGGAAGTGTCGAGACAGCGGCGCGCCTTGCCGCCACCCTCGACGGAGAGGTTCCTGACGGCGATGTGGCGCTCGCCTTCGAACCGGTGCGCATGGCCTGGTTTTATCAGGGACTCGGAGCGTTCTTCGGCAGCGATCTCCACAGGGCGCGTGCGTTACTCGAGCGGGCCACCGAACGTCGCGACGACCCGGACGTCACGTACGTCCAGTCGCCGGGATGGCTCGCCCGCGTCGCACACGCGGAGGGGGAGCTCATCGAGAGTGAACGACACGCACACGAATGTCTCGCCCGCAACGACGAGCTCGGCGGCGCTGAGACCGCGGTCGTGTTACCCGCGTACCTCGCATTGGCCGATGTCGCGTGGGAACGGAACCAGCTCGACGAAGCCGAGGCGATGCTGACCAGGGCTCGACGTTCCGTCCGGCCAGCTCCGTGGCTCGCGATGTTGGTGCAGATCTCGGCCAACAGGCTGCTCGCCAGCCGCGGCGAGCTCGACGCGGCGCGACAACAGCTCATCGAGTGCGGCCAGACGTATCTGCACGGTGACAGGTCGCCACTGCTGCGGGCACTGCTGTGCGAATCGGGCGTCGAACTCGCGCTGACGGCAGACGATGTCGACGATGCCCGCCGCTGGGAGCGCTCCTACGAGGCATGTGCCGATCGACGGTTGCCGATCTCGCTCCAACTCCGACTCTCCGCCCCCTTCGGGCCCCAGGACGCCGAGGCGATCGTCGAGCAGGCGGTTGCGACGAAACAGACCCTCCCGCAGGAGATCGACACGCTGCTCGCTGGTGCGGCGCTGGTCGGCCGCGTCGGGGACGAAGGGCGGTGTAACGAGCTCGTGTCGGTGGCCACTCATCTCGCGGAGCCGAACGGTCTCATCCGGCGCTTCCTGGACGGCGGCACCGCAGTCCACGGAGCGCTCCGAAACCTTGCTGTGTCTCCGCCGCCGGTAGGAGACACGCCCGTGGCAAGTCAGTTCTTCCTGGAGTCGCTCATTTCAGCGCTGAACGCCGACGCAACGGGCGCGCCTTGTCCGACACGACCGAATGACGTGCTGGTCGATCCACTGACCGCGCGCGAACTGCAGGTGCTCGGTCTGCTGGTCGGCGGCCTCCAGCTCGCCGACACCGGTGCGGAGCTGTATGTGTCACGCAACACCGTGAAGTCACATGCAAGCCACATCTACACCAAGCTCGGTGTCTCCGGTCGGTCGCAGGCAACCGAGGCGGCTCGGCGGCTCGGTCTGGTCTGACACGATCCACGTCATCGACGAGATCGGCATCGAACGACCCCGTCACCGGCCCACCCCCGAAATCACCCGCGGGGGTGAAGACGGGCACCCAGGCTTTCGCGACGATGAATTCTCATCACCACCATCACCACCAGGGAGAACACGACATGGCCGACTACGACACCTTCGTCCTGTTCGGAGCGGTGTACGCCAGCTCCGACGCCGCCGAGATGGACTACGAGGCGGTGAAGTCGCTCTACTACGACTGGCAGCTCATCGACAACTTCGACGCGGCGATCGTCACCAAGCGCGCCGACGGCAAGGTGAAGATCCTCAAGAAGCACGAGCAGCCGACCCGTAAGGGTGGCTGGCGCGGCGCGGGCATCGGCCTGGCGACCGGCGTGGCCATCGCCCTGTTCCCGGCGGCCGCGATCGGCGGCGGGCTGCTCGCAGCGACAACCGGGACCGGCGCGGCGCTCGGCGCAGTGGCCGGTCACGTGGCCGCGGGCATGAGCCGCAGCGATCTGAAGGAGCTGGGCGAGCACCTCGACGCCGGCGAGACCGGGTTGATCGTGGTCGCCGCGGCCGACGTGGGTTCGAAGGTCGAGCAGGCGCTGGCGAACGCGTCCGACGTGACTACGAAGGAGATCAAGGCCAGCGACGAGGAGATCGACAAGGACGTCGCCGAAGCCGAAAGCGACTCGGCCGCAGGGGAGTGACCACCATGCCCGACGTGGGTCCGAACATCGTTTTCATCCTGACCGATCAGGAGCGGTACTTCCCTGAGTGGCCGGCGGGTTTCGACCTTCCGGGGCGGGACCGTTTGCAGGAGTTGGGGGTCACGTTCACGAATCATCAGATCACGTCGTGTGTGTGCACGCCGTCGCGTTCGACGATCTACACCGGGCAGCACATTCAGCGGACTGGTGTGTTCGACAACGTGAACTTTCCGTGGGCGTCGGATCTCCCGGCGGATATGCCGACGGTGGGGCATCGCCTGCGTGATCTGGGCTACTTCAGCGCGTACATGGGCAAGTGGCACCTGTCGGCGGAGATGGACACCACCGACCCCTACGGTGGCCCGAATCCGGCGTTTCGTGACGTCCTCGACGGCTATGGGTTCTCGGACTTCGTGGGCCCGGGCGACGTGATCGGTCTGACCCTTGGCGGCTATCGCTCCGACGAGCTGATCGGGGCGGTGACTCGCCGCTGGCTCCGCCAGCGAGCTCAGGACTTAGCGGTTGAGGGCACGCCGTGGTTCTTGGCGGTCAACCTGGTCAACCCCCACGACGCGATGTTCTTCGACACCGACCGGCCGGGTGAGGCGGTCCAGAAGGCGGGACCTTTGATGATGCAGGTGTCGCCCGCACCGCGCTCGCCGATCTATTCGGCGACGTGGGATCTGCCGCTGCCGGCGACGCGCCACCAGGGCTGGGACTCTGGGCGGCTGGCCGCACATCGCGAGTATCAAGAGGTCCGCCGGCATCTCGTCGGTGTGATCCCTGATGAGGACGACCGCTGGCAGCGCCTCCAGGACTACTACCTCAACTGTCTTCGCGACAGCGACCGCCAGATCGCCGCGGTGCTCGAGGAGCTCGACGATCAAGAGTTCCTGGACGACGCAGTGGTGATCGCGACGTCTGACCATGGTGAGTTGGGCGGCGCCCACGGCATGTCCGGCAAGGGCGCCACCGCGTATCGCGAGCAGAACAACGTCCCACTCATCATCAAACACCCTGATCTGTCAGCGGGAACCACCAGCGCCGCGCTGACCTCACACCTCGACCTGGTGCCCACGATCATCGCCAGCACGGGTTCGAGCTCGGCGAGCACAGAGGATCTCCCCGGACACGACATCGCTTCCGCGCTGTCCTCGGGAGGCACGCCCGGTGTCAACGAGATCAGGGACGCGGCGTTGTACTCGTACAACATGTTCTTGACGCTCGACGGCGACTTCATCGGAGCGTTCGCCGCAGCCCAAGCCCCGGGCGCCGAGCCCGGACCCCCTCCGCGACCGGACTTCTCCAAGCGGGGCGCGATCCGCAGCGTCTTCGACGGCCGCCACCGGTTCACCCGCTACTTCGCTCCCAACGAACACCACCGGGCCGAAATGTTCGACGATCTGACCGCACGCAACGACCTCGAACTCTTCGACCTCGAAGCCGACCCCGATGAAACAACGAATCTCGCCCAGGACCCGACCCAGGCTCGAGATCTGATCATGAAGATGAACTCCCTGCTGAACCGAACACTCGACGAAGAGGTCGGCACCGACGACGGCAGCTTCCTGCCCACCGGCACCGAAACCCCGTGGGACGTCGACCGCTGGGACATCTGATGTCAGTCGATACTGGTGCTGTCGTCGTCGTTTCCAAACCCGTTCGGCGGGGGCGGCTGGCGCCGCTCGCGATCGGGATGGCGGCCGGGACGGCGATGACCGCCTTCTTCATGCGCCGCCAGTTGCTGGCGCTCGCCGCGCGGGCGACGCCGTACGTCCGCCGCCGGTCTCGGATCTCGAACCCCGCCTTGATCGTCAACCGCTGGAGCGGCGACGGCAAGGCCGAGCAGTACGGGTTGGCCGACGCCGCCCGCGAGGCCGGCATCCGGGTGATCATGCTCGAACGCGGCGACGACATCACTCAACTCGCCCGCGACGCGGTCGACGCCGGCGCCGACGCGATCGGCGCGGCCGGCGGTGACGGCTCGCTCGGGCTGGTGGCGGGTGTCGCCATCGAGCGCGATGTGCCGTTCTTCTGTGTCCCGGTCGGGACGCGGAACCACTTCTCCCTCGACTTGGGGCTCGATCGCGACAAGCCGCTGACCGCGCTCGACGCGATCCGAAACGGTGAGGAAGTTCTCATCGATTGTGGGTTGGCGGGTGACCGTCCGTTCCTCAACAACGTCAGCTTCGGGGTCTACGCCGAGGCGGTGCATCGTGACGAGTACCGGGAGAACAAGGAGCACACCATTGCCGAGGTGATGCGCGAGATGCGCGCCTGCGAGGACAGCGGCACCGCGATCCGGTTCACGACACCTGACGGGGCGCAAGCCGAGCGGACGGCGATGACGATGGTGTCCAACAACCCGTACGTGTTCTCCGGACCACCCGACCACGGACGGCGCCTCCGTCTCGACAGTGGGATGCTCGGGATCAGCACCGCGGCGGAGGGCACCTCGGTCGACGGCAGGACGGGCGCCCGGGTGCGCCACTGGCAGGCCGACCGCCTCCTGCTGGAATCCGACGCACCGATCGTCGCCGGGCTCGACGGTGAGGCGTTGACGTTCGACTCGACCCTGGAGTTGGTGATCCGACCACGTGGGCTACGCGTCCTGGTGCCGGCGGGCACGAAGCCCGGCTACGTCCCGCCCCGCGAGGCGATCGCCGCCGGCCTGATCGGGCTCGGCCGGCTCGCCGGCGTCCCCGGCGCCGACGACACCGGCAACGGCGATACCGATGCTTGACGAGCCCGTAGCCGCGACCGCCGACGAGCGCACGCCGTCGGTCGCGGATCGAACGTCGACCGCAGCGTC
>JAOTZB010000014.1 GCA_029861625.1 Acidimicrobiia bacterium | reverse complement strand
GATCGGCGGGGTCGGGGATCTGTTTCACGCAGACTGCGATTTTCATGGGGGCCAGTCTGCGGTGTGATCAGTCCATTTCCAAATCAGGCGACTCGTGAGAGAACGGAGCGCCGCTACCGTGACGCCGTGTCCGAGGAGTCGCCTGAACGACCGGTGCCGTCGTGAAGCTGTTGTTGGTGGTCAACCCATCGGCCTCATCGGTCACGCCCCGTGCGCGGGTCATCATCGAGAAGGCGCTCTCGGGCGACCACGAGGTCGAGGTGGCCGAGACCAAGCGCCGAGGTCACGCAACACGGCTGGCGCAAGCCGCGGCGACAGAGGGCGCCGACGTCGTCGCGGTCCTCGGAGGTGACGGCACCCTCAACGAGGCCGCCAATGGTCTCGCCGGCACCGACACGGCGCTCGCTCCCCTGCCGGGAGGATCGACGAACGTCTTCGCCCGAACCATCGGCCTTCCCGACGAGCCGATCGACGCCGCCGTGGCGACCCTCGATGCACTCGCGAACGACAACATCAGATCGGTCGGGCTCGGCTCGGTGAACCGGCGGTACTTCCTCTTTCATACCGGCATCGGCTTCGACGCCGCAGTGGTCGAGCAGGTCGAGCGCCGCGGCGATCTCAAGCGGTACGCCAACCACCCGCTGTTCGCCTATGCCGCTCTCACCACGTGGATGCGGCACTACGACCGCAAACAACCCAGGTTCTCGATCCTCTACGGCGACGGCTCGAGGATCGACGACGGGTACTTCAGCATCTGTCTGAACACGAATCCCTACACGTATCTCGGCGGCCGGCCGTTCGACATCGCCCCGGAGGCGACGCTCGACCGCGGGCTGGTGGCGGTCACGATCCGATCGATGAAGCTCATCCGCTTCCTCCCGATCATCGCCGGCGGCCTCAGCTCACCGCAGCGGATCAAGAACTCCAAGTACGTCGACTACCGGACCGACCTCGATGAGCTCGAGATCATCGGCCGAGCACCGTTCCCCTACCAGGTCGACGGCGACTTCCTCGGCACCGTCGAGTCGCTCCGGCTGCGTCACGAACCGGAGGTCCTCAGATTGGTGATGCCCACGGCAGTGACGCCGTGACCGCCTGTTCCGTTCGCCGCGGTCGATACTGGTGTTGATGGCGAGGCACCCAGCTCGAAGCCGATCGGCCGTTCTGCTCGCCGCGACCTTGGTCATCGGCGCATGCTCGGCATCGGTCGAGCTGTCTGCCGGTGAGCCGTCGGCCGACCCACCGGTCGACGAGGCTGGGCCGGCCGACGAGGCTGGGCCGGCCGACGAGCCGGTCGACACCCAGCTCGATGAAGAGGTCACGCCGGCCGAGCCCGGCGTGACCACCGACGACACGACGGGCGATACCGCGCAGCCCGACGACTCGGGCGCGGTCCCGGGCGCTGCCGGTATCGGCGACAGTCTCTACCCGGGCCTGGGCAATGGCGGGTACGACGTCGACCACTACAAGCTCGACCTGGCCTTCGATCCGGGGACCCGGGCGATCGATGCGATCGCGACTATCACGGCGACCGCGACGACCGATTTGTCGAGCTTCAACCTCGACTTCAGCGGCCTCACCGTCGAAGGAGTCACCGTCGACGACGTGCCCGCCGACTTCGAACGCATCGACACCGAGCTCACGATCGACGCGCCGACGGTCCTGGCTGCCGGCGAACCCTTCGTCACGACCATCGAGTACTCGGGCGTGCCGGCGCTGGTGTCCGCCGGGACGGCGACGCCGGTCGGCGGCTGGACCGATACTGGATCCGACGTCTATGTGGCCGGCGAACCCACCGGTGCATCCGGATGGTTCCCCGTCAACGAACACCCGCTCGACAAGGCCACCTACCGCATCGAGATCGCCGTGCCCGACGGGCTCGAGGTGGCCGCCAACGGCCTGCTGGTGGACGAGATCTCGGCCGACGGTGTCACCACATGGGTCTACGACACCCGCGATCCGATGGCCAGCTACCTCGTCACGCTCGCGATCGGCGAGCTCACGCTGGTCGATGCGGGCACCGTCGACGGGGTCGTGATCAGGCATGCGTTCGCCGATGAGCTCACCGACGAGGGCGCGGCGGAGGCCGAGCGCATTCCAGAGATGATCGAGGTCCTCGCCGAGTTGTTCGGGCCGTATCCGTTCGAGGCCTACGGGATGTTGGTCGTCGACGACTCGTTCGGCGCCGCGCTCGAGACCCAGACGCTCTCCATCTTCTCGAGCGATCTCGTGAGCACCGACGCCCGCTTCGAGTCGATTGTCGTGCACGAGCTCGCGCACCAGTGGTTCGGTGACTCGGTGAGTATCGGGGACTGGAGCGACATCTGGCTCAACGAGGGATTCGCCACCTATGCCGAGGCGTTGTGGCTCGAGGCGACCGAGCCCGGGTTCGACATCGATGCGTCGGCCGCCGATCTCATAGCTGTGGTCGGGTCGCTGCTGGACACGCCTCCGGGCTCACCCGACCCGGCCCGGCTCTTCGACGTCTCGGTGTACCAGCGGGGTGGACTGACCCTGCACGCTCTGCGGCGCGAAGTTGGCGATGACGCGTTCTTCGAGATCCTGCAGACCTGGGTGGCCCGCTACGGCGGTGCCAATGCGACGACCGTCGACTTCATCGCGCTCGCCGAGGAGGTCAGCGGCGCCGACCTCGGAGCGCTCTTCGATGCATGGCTGTTCGACCCGGAGGTCCCCGCTCTCGGCTGATCAGTCGACCGCGGCTTCGTCGATGACACGCCTGGCCATGGCCGGGTCGTCGGTGATCACGCCATCGACACCGAGCTCGACGAGACGCGCGACCACGTCGGGCTCGTTCACGGTCCAGACGTTGACCGCGAGGCCGACCTCGTGAGCCCGCTCCACGAATCGCCGGTCGGCGATCGCGGTGTACGGGTTGACTGCCGCGTGACCGCGAGCCGTGCTGCGCTCGAGCAGTTGGGCGGGGTCCAACACGTCGAAGACCACGAGGGCGACCGGCCAGGTGGAGTCGATGGCCTGGATCCGTGACAGGGCGTCGATGTTGAACGACGAGATCATGACGTCGTTCGGTGTCCGATAGGCCGCACACAGCCCGGCCACTGCGGCCGAGATCTGGTGTTCGGCGTCGTAATCGGGGTCGCCGGGATCGTTCTTGATCTCGATGTTGACGCCGACGTCGCTACATCGGTCGAGAACCTCGGCCAGACTCGGGATGTGGTCGGGAAGATCGGCGGCCAGCGTGTCGACGAGTGCTCGCCCGTCGTGGAGATGGGCATCGTGATGAACCACGAGCACCTCGTCGCTGGTGCGCCGGACATCGAGCTCGATCCAGTCGGCGCCGAGCTCGGTCGCGACCAGGAAAGCATCCATGGTGTTCTCTCGCTCGGCCTTCGATGCGCCTCGGTGTGCCACGACAACGGTCACGCTTCGTCGATCTCCTTCGCGGGGCGGTCCGAAGTCACCCTAGTTGTGGGTTGGTGTGTCCGACGTCGCCGCCGTCGGAGTACCGACAGACCTCTTGCAGAAGTGGCACTCTGACTGTATGTTCTTTCGGTCAGCCGCACGCCTCCGCCGGCGCGACGGCGCGACCCCTCTGCGACCGACCGTCTTCCGCGACACATGGAGGTTCTGTGGCTCTCACGATCGCACCGCCGACCGCAGCAGACGACGATTGGCGGGTCCGGTCGTTGTGTCGCGACACCGACCCCGATCTGTTCTTCCCGATCGGCTCCACCGGACCGGCGATCGAACAGATCGCGAGCGCCAAGGCCGTGTGCGCCCAGTGTGATGCACGAGTCGACTGCCTGGACTTCGCCCTCGAGACCAACCAGGACTCCGGGGTGTGGGGCGGCGCGTCCGAGGAGGAACGCCGGGCGATGCGTCGCCAGCGCGCCCGCTCGCGCCGCGTGGCCAGCTGATCGGGCCGAGCACTCCTCAGCTCGACAGCGGTATGTCGATGCTGACACGCATCCCGGGCCGCCCAGGTGGACCACCCGCATCGGAGAACGTGAGCGTGCCCCGGAGCTCGGACGTCACCAACGTCTCGACGATCGTGAGGCCCAGGCGCGTGGGCTCGCCCATCACATCGGCCGCCGTCCCCACACCGTTGTCGACCACACCGACTCGCAACACCTCTCCGTCGTTGCGCAGCTCGATGTGGACTCGGGCATCGTCGCATCGGGCCGACGCGGGAAACGCATGAGCAACTGCGTTCTGCAACAGCTCCGTGAGGACGACGGCGAGCTGGGTCGACTGCTCTGAGCGCAGGCGGCCTGCATCGCCGTCGATCACGACACTGATCGGATGATCGGGGTCGACGAGACCCTCCTCGACCATGCGGACCAGCGGCCCGAGGATCTCGCCGAAAGGCGCGGCATCTCCGGGTTCCTGCGACAAGATCTCGTGCACGACCGCGATCGAACCGATGCGCCGTACCGACTCCTCGATCGCCTGCTTCGCCTCCGGACCCGCCAGCCGACGGCCCTGCAACCGCAGCAGCGACGAGATGGTCTGGAGGTTGTTCTTCACCCGATGATTGATCTCTGCGATCGTGGCGTCCTTGGTGACCAGCAACCGGTCGCGCTGTCGCAGCTCCGAGACGTCGCGGACCAATACAAGACCACCGGTCAGGTGTCCGTTGGCAACGAGGGGAAGGCACCGGACGACGACGACGGTGTCGGCACCGACCTCGATCTCGTCGATCCCGGGCGTCATCGTCTCGAGCCCCTGCGCGATGTTCGGGATACCGAGCCCGAGATCGTCGATCTGATGGTCCTCCAGCTCGCTCTCGATGCCCAGCCGGACGATGGTCGAGCGCGCGTTGGGCGAGACGAATCGGATCCGTCGCTGCCTGTCGAGCAACAAGACACCGTCGCCGACCCGAGGCAACACGTCTGCGTCGGGCTCGGCGGGGAATGGATAGACGCCTTCGGCCACCATCCGGTCTATGCGCCGGCACACGGTGAAGTAGGCGATCTCGAGGTCGCCCGGTTGGCGTTGCGCATCGGGCGAGAACTGCCGCGACAAGACCGCGATCACCTCGCCGTCGAGACGAACGGGAATGTCGAGCACGCGTATGCGCTCGGCCTCGGGCCGACCCAACAGGCCGCCGTCGATGACGGTGCCCGTGCGGAACGCCTCGGTGAGCAGGGGTCGTCCGCCGGCCGAGACGACCTGGCCGACCCGATCGCGGCGGTACATCGTCGGCCCGGTCGTCGGGCGGATCTGGGCCAGGATCACGAACTTGTCGGGGTGGGCCCGGACCCGGCCGAACAACAACATGTCGGCGAAGGAGAGGTCGGCCAGCAGATCCCAGCTGCGGACCAGCCGCTGGAGGTGGGCGAGCTGCGGCTCGGACAGTGCCGTGTGGGTTCTGGCCAGATCGGCGAGCGATGCCACGCGTCGAGGCTACTGGCGACCGTCGACGACACCGGCCGGGAGGCGAACCGCGGGCAACGGGGCCGACTCAGACATCCCAGAGCCGCTCGCCGACGCGGCGCAGGCCCTCGAGGTCGTGGATGTCGGCGTCGAAGAACGGGATGCTGACCACGACATCCGCAGCCACCTCGAGCTCCTCGCGTAACTCGGCTTCGCGGCTCGCCGGCAGCCGGTAGTTCAGATAGCTCTCGCCGATCTCGGTGAGCACGGCCGCGACATCGGGGGCAGGGGCATCGAGCGGGAGCTGATCGGCGAGCGCCTCGGCATCGCGGATCATCCGGCGGGCGGCTGTTGCCCCCCTGCGGTCGCGAAAGCCCGCGGGCAGGACCCGGTTCAACATGAGCGCCCCGAGGTGCAGCCGGCGTTCGGCGAGGGCCTCGATGAAGTACTCGGCCTCGTCGACCGACGCGGCCTCGAGCGTGCTCACCACCGCGAACGTGGTTCGCCGATCGGCAAGGGTCCGTTCGACCGCCCGGGCCCGCTCGACGAACCCTTCGTGCATCGTCTGGAACAAGCCGAAGAACTCCGAGATGTCGCGGAGGAACTGCGAGCCGAGCAACCGGTCGGCGACGGTGTAGAACGGCCGGGACGCCGCACTGACGAGCCGGGATCGGTACGGCACGGTGAGCCATCGCAGCAGGCGACTCGAGAAGAAGTCGGCCATGCGGCCGGGCGCCTCGAGGAAGTCGATCGCGTTCCGCGACGGCGGAGTGTCGACGACGATGAGGTCATAGCGTCCCGAGGAGTGGATCTCGTGCAGCCGCTCCATGGCGATGTAGTCGTGGCTCTGGACGAACTTGCCGGTGACGTTCTGGTACAGCGGGTTCGTGAGGATCGCATCTCGGACGTCGGAGTCGGGCGCGTGATCGCTCACGAGATCGTCCCACGACGCCTTCATGTCGAGCATCGCGGCCCAGAGCTCACCGCGTGGCTCGAGCCCGGCCGCCTCGAAAGCGGCATCGGGCACTCGTATCTCGGTGTTGCCGAGCTGACCTATACCGAGGGCGCTCGCCAGGCGACGAGCAGGGTCGACCGTCAACACGAGCACCCGACCGCCGAATTGTGTGCTCGCCATCATCGCCGCCGCGGCCGCGATGGTCGTCTTGCCGACACCACCCGGCCCGCAGACGACGAGGATCTCCTTGGCCGCCAGCAGCTGTTCGAGCGACCCGCTGTCGCGGGAGGCCGAGCGGTTGCCTGCCATCTCAGTAGCCCAGCTCATCGGCGAGCGCCTCGGCGAGCTTTCGGGTCGTCCGGACCCCATGCGCCCGTGCGAACAGGTATGGAAGATTGATGACGGCGAGTCCGGCCGGCAGGCCGACTCGCAGCCGTGCGATGTGTTCGGCCCGGGTGCGCCGGAGGCGAACGGCGAGCTGTGCGCCCGCGATCACCTTGTCGGCTCCGACGCCGATGAGGTCCCTGGCGTCGCCGTCGGATTCGACGAGGTCGACCAGCGCCTCGAAGATCTCCTCCTCACGGTGGCCGAACAGCTCGGGAAGCACTCGGTTGACGATCACGGCCGCGACGGACACATGGGTCTCGGTGTCGAGGCGCTCGATCAACTCGAGGGTCTCGGTGACCGGCATCTCCTCGGGCGATGCAACCGCGACGGCTCCCGTGACGGCAGGGTCGGTCAACAGGTCGAGCATCCATCCGGTCTGGCTGCGGACGGGGCCGACCTGGACGAGCTCGCGAATGGCCGAGGGCGCGGCGAGCTGGCCGACAATGTGACCGCTCGCAGGAGCGTCGACCACGACGAGGTCGTAGTTGTCCTCCCGCACCTCGTAGGCGAGCTTGCCGACCGTGAGGATCTCCTTGACGCCCGGCGCCGCGGTGGCGACGAAGTCGAAGCTCCGGGCCAGCGGGCCGATGCGACCGATCAGCGGAATGCGCAGATGGATCTTGAGGTACTCCCGCAGCGACGCCTCGGTGTCCATGACCATGCCGTGGAGCCCGGGTTGGATCTGCCTTGCGTCGAACGAGAGCGGTTGCGTCTCGTACGCGGCGGCCACATCGCCCCTCGCGTCGACGTCGCACACGAGCGTGCGCTTGCCCTGCTGGGCCGCGAGCATCGCGAGCGCGGCCGCGACGGTCGTCTTGCCGACGCCGCCCTTGCCCGTGACGAACAACAGCCGCCGATCGAGCAGCACGACGTCAGCCCGGTGCCGACCAAGCGGACACGACGGGAACGGTCAGGAACCGAAACCGATCCGGGTGCCGCCGGAGTCGGGCCCGACATCGACGTAGGCGATCCGCTCGACCGGAACCCCGACCTGGCGGCCCTTCTTGTCGGTCAACCAGAGGACTCCGTCACCCGAGCTGAGCACGACCTCGATGTCGGCACGGAGCTCCCCGCCATCGGTCTCGTCGGGCATCTCGATATCGAGTTCCTTTGGCGTGTGGAGCACGCCGATGCGCACGTTCATCGCTTGGTCCTTGCGTCAGACGATCTTGAGCTCGGGGTGGAACCGGCGAGTGGGGGCCAGCTCGACGTCGATGGTCTCGGCCATCGCCGTGAAGACGGTAGCCGCCTCACCCGAGGGGTCGGACACCACGATGGGCACGCCGGTGTCGGCGCCCTCGCGCAGCGCGGGGACGAGCGGGACCTGGCCGATGAGGGGCACGTCGAGACGTTCGGCGAGCTCGCGACCGCCGCCAGACCCGAAGATCTCGTAGCGCGTGCCGTCGTCGCCGGCGAACCAGGCCATGTTCTCGATGATCCCCTTCACCTCGAGCCTGACCTTCTCGGCCATGAATGCCGCCCGCTGGGCCACGCGCTGCGCTGCCGGCTGCGGCGTTGTCACCACGAAGACCTCGCCCCGCGGCAGGAACTGGGCGAGCGAGATCGAGATGTCGCCCGTGCCGGGTGGTAGGTCGACGAGGAGATAGTCGGGTTCGTCCCAGTACACGTCGGTGAGGAACTGCTCGAGGGCCTTGTGCAGCATCGGACCCCGCCAGATGACGGGCTGGTCCTCGCGAGCGAAGAACCCCATCGAGATGACGTTGACGCCGTGGCTCTCGGGCGGCACGAGCATGTCGTCGATGACGACCGGCGCCCGCTCGACCCCGAGCATCCGTGGTATCGAAAAACCCCAGACGTCGGCGTCGACGACCGCCACGGACTTGCCGCGATTCGAGAGCGCGACCGCCAGGTTCGCGGTGACCGACGACTTGCCGACGCCGCCCTTCCCCGATGCGATGAGCAAGGCCCGGGTGGTGCTGTCCGGACGTGCGAACGGGATCTCGCGGCCCTCGGAGTGACCATGGGCGGGGCTCGACCCGGCTGTTGCCGCCGGGTCGCCGATGAGCTGCTCGCGGACGCCGGCCCGCTGTTCGTCGGTCATGACACCGAAGCGAAGGTCGAGCATCTCGATGCCGTCGAGCGCCGTCACGGCGGAACGGACCCGGCTGTCGATCTCGGCGCGAAGTGGGCACCCCTCGATGGTGAGCGTGACCTCGAGCGCGACCGTGCCGCCGTCGATGACGACATCGCGGACCATCCCGAGATCGACGATGCTGCGATGCAACTCGGGGTCCTGGACGGGCCGCAGGGCGTCGATCACCTGTTCGGGGGTCGGTGCCATGGTTCGATCTCCTCGGGGGTTCGAGCCGCCTGGACGGAGCCCAGGTGCGGGCGCTCGTTACACTACCGACGTGGACCGAGCGCCCCTCACTCCGACCGAGTTCGCGAGCGCCGTGACGGCGATCACGTCGGCGTTCGGCGATCCGACCCGGCGCGACATCTACCTCTTCGCGCACGAGATCGACCACGGGGTCACCGCCGGGCAGACCGCAGCGGCGTTCGACCTGCACCCGAACGTGGCCCGGCACCACCTCGACAAGCTCGCCGCGGGCGGGCATCTCGAGGTCGCCGTCGAGCGAGGCCCGGGGGCGGGGCGCCCGTCGAAGCGGTACCGCGCCACCGAGCCGGGTGTCAGCCTCGAGTTCCCGGTGCGCCACCACGATGTGCTCGTGACGTTGCTCGGCAAGGCCTTGGCGATGCTCCCGCCCGACAAGGCCGCCGAGATGGCCGAAGAGGTCGGCGCCGAGTACGGCAAGTTCATGGCGTCGTCGCTCGGCGACACCACCGACGGTCAGCGATCGTTCCGGGCGTCGCTCCACGCCGTCGCCGACGCGCTCACGGCAAACGGCTTCTCGGCCCACGCCGAAAAGAAGGGTGGCGAGCTCCGCATCGTCTCCGAGCACTGTCCGTTCGGCGATGCCGCCATCGAGCATCCGGTGATCTGTGCGGTCGACCGCGGCATGGTCAAGGGGATGCTGATGTCGCTGTACGGCACCACCAGCCCCGAGCACGAGTCGTCGCTGCCGATGGGCGACGACGTGTGTGTCACCGCCGTCGACCTCTGATTCGCCCCCACCCCCCCACCCCCCGTTCTGGCCGCAGCTCGTCGCGCTGAGAGCAACATGCCGCAGCCAGAACCGAGGGACCTGTCAGGCGAGCTGGAGAGCGGCAGCGACCCGGCGGCGGTGCCGGCGGCTGTCGCCCCAGGCCGCTGCGAGCGCCCATCCCCGCTTGAGCCAGAGCTGGAGGTCGTACTCGATCGTGTAGCCGATCGCGCCGTGGCACTGGAGCGCCCGGCGACATGCGAGATCGACTGCGTCGGATGCCATCGCCTTGGCCACCGACACCTCGCGAGACCGGTGCTCGGCGCCGGTCGCGATACACCACGCGGCCTCGTACACCATCGGGCGCGCGAACTCGATGGCCAGCGCGACGTTGGCGAGGTGATGTTTGACGGCCTGGTTCGCGCCGACCGGCCGCCCGAACTGGTGGCGTTCGGCGACGTAGGCCACCGTCACGTCGAGCAGCTGCTGGGCGACGCCGACGCACTGCGCCGCCGCGCCGAGCGCACCGCGGTCGAACGCGAGGCTGCGGGCGCGGGGGTCGTCCGATACGAGCTGGGCGTCGTCGAGGGCGAACTCGACCCGGCCGAGCCGGCGGGAGTCGTCGACCGACGAGACGGGAGTGATCGTCGCAGCCGCGGCATCGACAAGATGGAGCGACGCGTGCCGTTCGAGCAGGAGGTGGTCGGCCTGTTCGGCCCCGAGCACGTAGGGGCCCGCGTCGGCCAGGCCGACCGTGACGGTGACAGCGCCGGAGACGGCGGCGTCGACGACATCGGCACACACCCCCGCATCGGACAGCGTCGGGATCGCAACGGCGGTGTGTTCGAGCAACGGGTCGGGCACGGCCGCCCGGCCCGCCTCCTCCAACAAGAGCACGAGGTCGACCTCGCCCATCCCCAGACCGCCCCGTTCTTCCGGTGCCATGAGCCCGAGCACGCCCATGTCGGCGAGCCGCGCCCAGAGGCCCTCGATGCGCCCGGTCTCGTTGGTCCATGCCGAACGAACCGCCGCGGGCGGGCACCGATCGTCGAGCAGCGTGCGAACTGCGTCACGGAACTGCAGCTGATCATCGGTGAATGAGAAATCCACTGCTACTTCCTCGGCAGGCCGAGCACCCGCTCGGCGATGATGTTGCGCTGGATCTCGTTGGTTCCCGCGTAGATGGGCCCGGCCAGGGCGAACAGATAGCCGCTCATCCAGTCGCGTCCGTGGGGCCCGTCGACGACCTCACCGTCGCCACCGAGCAGCCGCAGTGCGGTCGCGTGCAGCTCGACATCGAGCTCGCTCCAGAAGACCTTCATGAAGCTCGCCTCGCTGCCAATTGTCCCGCCCGCCTGCAGCCTCGACGCCACCTGGTACGTCTGCCAGCGGTATGCGTGCGCCTTCATCCAGGCCGACGCGACCTGGTCGGTGAGCTCGTCGTCGGCAGCACCCGACGCGGCGAGCCGGCGCTGGAGCGCCGCGAGGCGGTCGGCGGCCGCGAGGAATCGACCTGGGGCCCGCAGGTTGAGCCCGCGCTCACTCGAGGCGGTGGCCATTGCCACCGACCAGCCATCGCCCTCGCCGCCGAGCAGGTTGGACTCGTGCACCCGGCAGTCGTCGAAGAACAGCTCGGCGAATGCGGGCTCGCCGTCGAGACGACCGACGGGTCGACGAGTGAGGCCGGCCGCGTCGCCGGGCACGAGGAGATAGCTCAGCCCGGCGTGGCGCTCGCTCCCGGGATCGGTGCGAACGATGCAGAAGATCCAGTCGGCCCACGCACCCCGGCTGCACCACGTCTTCTGGCCGTTCACGACGAAGTGATCGCCGTCGCGCACCGCCGTGGTCGACAGGCTCGCGAGGTCGCTTCCCGAGTCGGGCTCGCTCCACGCCTGCGCCCAGATCTCGTCACCCGACGCCATGGCCGGCAGGAAGCGTTCGTGTTGCTCGTCGGTGCCGAATGCGAAGAGCGTCGGACCGAGCAGCGTGATGCCATTGGTGTTGACCCGACCCGGAGCACCCGAGGCGTAGTACTCCTCCTCGAAGATCAGCCACTCGACGAGGCTGCACTCGCGACCGCCGAACAGACGTGGCCACGACGGCACCGACCAGCCGGCATCGAACAACACCCGTTCCCACGCCCGGTGCTGCTCGAACCCAGCGGGCGTGTCCATCGACGCCATGGCCTCGGTCGGCAGGTTGGACGCGAGCCATGCCCGTATCTCGTCGCGGAACGCCAGCTCGCCCGCCGAGAACGTCAGATCCATCGTTCAGGCCTGGACCCGGTCGAGCGCGGCCACTGCGTCGGCCACGATCGTCTCGATGATCTGCGCCGCGGTCGGGAGCTCGGAGATCGAACCGACCCCCTGCCCGGTCGGCAGGATGCCGACCTCGGGATGGCCGTCGACCATTGCGGCCTTGGTCAGCATCGGTGCATTCGCGGCCATCGCGAGCTGGCTCCAGGTCAGGTCCTGGCTCCTGCGCATCGCCAGGCCCTCCCTCACCAGCTGCCGCAGCGACGTGCCCGTGAGCTTGCGGAAGCGCAACGCGTTGCGGGCCGCCCTCGGAAGGGCAGTGAGCCCGGCCCTCTCGAGCTTGTCGACCATCTCGGTGCGAATCACCCGTTGGGGCGCCCCGTCGATCGACCGCGAGACGACAGTGCCGGTGAGGGGCGTCTCGAGGTAGATGGCCTTGACGTGATCGGGCACCTCGCTGTCGGCGCACAACAGGAATCGGGTCCCCATCGCGATGCCTGCGGCGCCGTAGGTGAGCGCAGCCGCCAGACCCCGACCGTCGTGGAACCCGCCGGCGGCGATGACGGGGATGTCGACGACATCGAGCACGGCCGGCAGCAG
Source organism: Acidimicrobiia bacterium (assembly GCA_029861625.1). GTDB lineage: Bacteria > Actinomycetota > Acidimicrobiia > Acidimicrobiales > JAHEJN01 > JAOTZB01. The sequence goes on along the minus strand of JAOTZB010000014.1, from coordinate 13,979 downwards.
GAGCGACGTCGCGATGGATCCGGTGTGCCCCCCACCCTCGCTGCCCTGCGCGATGACCGCGTCGACCCCCCACGCCGCGACCTTCTCGGCGTGGCGGGGTGCGCCGATGGTCGGCATCACGACGACCCCGGCATCCTTGAGGCGTTTCACCGTTGCCTCACCCGGCGCCTGCGCGAAGCTCGCCACCTTCACGTCGGCCTCGATGAGGTGTGCCACGCGTTGGTCGATGTCACTCGAGTCGGTGCGGAGGTTGACGCCGAACGGCGCATCGGTGGCGTCACGGACGGCTGCCGTGGCCTCCTTCAGCTCGGGCAGCGTCATCGTGGCCGAAGCGATGATGCCCAGCCCGCCGGCATTGGCCGTCGCCGCCGTCAGGCGGCTACCCGAGACCCAGCCCATGCCGGTCTGCACGATGGGGTGGCGAACACCGAACAGCGCGGTCGCCGCGGTCTGCAACCGTGGGTCGGTCACGAGACCTCGGCCTTCCGGAGCCCATGAGGGTCGATGACCTCGCGTAGCAGGCGCAGCTCTTCGTCGGTCGGCAGGCGGCTCGGCGGAATGTCTTCGGGGATCACGAGCTCGAATCCCGTGTTCTCGACGACCTGCTCGACCGAGATGCCCGGGTGCAGCGAACGGAGTCGCATCCGGTGATCGGTCGTCTCGAAGTCGAGCGCCGCCAGCGGCGTGACGACGCGACGGATCTCGTGGAATCGGCTGGCGCGCTCGCCGAGGTCGCGCATGCGGTCGTACCCGGGACCGGAGACGACGTCGACCTCGGGCACGAACACACGGGTCGAGTGATTGGGTATCCAGTAGCTGGTGGTGTCGTTGATCAGGTTCCCCGGCGCACCGCGCATGCCGAGCAGCTGGGCCTTCGGGCGGGCGTAGTCGCCGATCGCCGCGAAGTTCTGGTTTCCGAACCGATCGATCTGGCTCGCGCCCATCACGACGTGTCGTTTCCCCGACCAGACGATGTCGAACATCGTGCGATACGGCACATACGCCTCGGTGACACAGTCGGCGTCGGGGTCGCCGACCGGCAAAGTGTTGGCGGCCAGCACCGAGACGCCGTCGGTGTAGGCGAGCTCGGGGGCAAAGGTGGCCCGGGCGAGGCGACCCGCACACATCGGGAGCAGACCGATCGGGTTGCACAGGATCTCGCCGTCGCCGCGGAATGCCTCCGCCAGCGCGACCACACAGATCTCGTCGAGCGTCGCGGAAGTCATCGGCCATCGACCGCCTCGAGATACGCGTCGTGTGAGGGCGCATCGAGATAGCGAGCCCGGAACGCCTTCCATGCGTCGCCGTCCTTCGCCGTGGCCGCGTACTCCCGCTGGAACGCCTCGTCGCGGTCGTAGTCGGGAGGACACTCTGTGAAATGTGCTCCACGGGGCGCCTCGACCACCCCGTCGACGGATATCCGGGGAATGCGCAGGGTGTGCACCGACCCCTCGTCGAGCAGGTTCTCGGTCCGAACGAGCTTCTCGCAGCTCATGTAGGTGTGCTCGGCAGCCATGGCGAACAGGTCGTCGAAGTAGAGGTCGGGGCCGAGGAACTGGCCGTTGCCGGCCGCATCGGCCCGATTCATGTGGAGGAGCGCGGCGTCGAGATGCATGGCCGGTATCGCCACCAGCTCCTCGCCGTCGTCATAGGGCGAGGTGACGGTCCGGAGCCCCGGGTTGTGGGTCAACATGTCGGAGCCGAGGCCGGCCCGGGTCGGATAGAACGGCACTCGGTGCGCGGCCGCGAGCAGTCCGAGGTAGAACGCGCCCTCGTCGAGCTCCATCGCCTCGACCGTGGCCGATTGCCGTGCGATGCGGAAATGGGGTTCGAGCGGGATCGTGTCGAGCGACACGAACCCGTACACGACCTTGCGGGCCTGGCCGGTTGCGCACAGCAGCCCGATGTCGGGTCCGCCGTAGCTCACGATGGTCAGATCGCGCAGCGACGACCGGAGGATGGCGCGCACGAGCGACATCGGCTTGCGGCGCGATCCCCACCCGCCGATACCGATGGTCATGCCGCTGTCCAGCTCCGCGACGACCTCGTCCTCGCTCATGCGCTTGTCCGGCACGCGTTCGCCGGTCATCGATCGGTTGTCGGTCGGTCATCGGTCATGCGCCGGCCCCTCAGGTCGGCGCTGACAGTACCTCACCCACCGCGTGCGCTGGCAGCCGACCACGGTCGCTGCGAGAGTGTTGAGGATGACCGATGACGCCGATCCCTCCGCACGACGCGTCCTCGTCACCGGAGGTACCCGGGGGCTCGGACGGGCCATCGCCGTTCGCTTCCTGCGGGCCGGCGCCGATGTCGTCGTGTGCGGCCGGACCGAACCCGAGCGCCCGATCGGCGCCGATGGCCGGGACGCCACCTTCGTCGCCGCCGATCTCCGCGACCCCGACGAGGTGTGGCGACTGGTTGCCGCCGCGAACGAGTCTCTGGGCGGAATCGATGTCCTGGTCAACAACGCCGGTGGCGCGCCACCCGCGGTCACCGCCGAGGCATCACCCCGGTTCACCGAGAAGATCATCGCCCTGAATCTCTTGGCGCCACTCTGGTGTGCCCAGGCGGTATACCCGCTGATGACCGAGCAGATCGGCGGTGGCGTGATCCTCAACATCGCGAGCGTGAGCGGAACACGGGCGAACCCATTGGGTGCCGCCTACGGGGCGGCCAAAGCCGGCCTCCTCAATCTCACCCAGACCCTGGCCGTCGAATGGGGACCTCAGGTCCGGGTGGTCGCACTCACGGTCGGGTACGTCGTGACCGACGGCGCCGAGCTGCACTACGGCGACGATGCCGGCCTCGCCGCGGTCGGCGAGCGTCTGGCCATGAAGCGGATGGGAACCCCTGACGAGGTCGCCGACCTCTGCGCGTTTCTCGCGTCGCCCGCCGCGGGCTGGATAACCGGGACCTCCATCGACATACACGGTGGCGGTGAGGTGCCCGGCTACCTCGAGGCGAGCACGGCCGATGTGAACCGGAACCCATCCTGAGGGCCACCGAGACGGACCCCATGGCGGGGCGGCTGAACACCGCGTCGCCCGAGATGCTCTTCGTCGTCTCGGCCCTGTCCCTGTACATGGGAGCGGCCGTTGCCGTATCGCTCTTCGATCGACTCGATCCGGCGACGGTCGCCTGGCTCCGGGTCGGGACCGCGGCGCTGGTCGTGATGGTCTGGCGGAGGCCGTGGCGCGCGACATGGACGCTCTCGAACCTGGGGTGGGCGATCGCATTCGGCGTGACACTCGCGGGGATGAACCTCAGCTTCTACCTCGCCGTCGACTCGTTGCACCTCGGAACGGCGGTCGCCATCGAGTTCCTGGGCCCGATCGCGGTGGCGGTCGTCTTCACCCGAAGCCGCCGAAACGCCGTTGCGCTCGCGATCGCCATCGGCGGTGTCGCACTGCTCAGCGAGGTCTCGGCCGACGGCGACACCCGTGGGGTGGCATTCGCGTTCCTGGCGGCAACGCTCTGGGCCGGGTACATCCTGCTCGGCGCGCGGGTCGCGAGAGGTGCGTCGCTCGACGGGCTCGGCGTGGGCATGGCCGCGGGTGCGCTGGCGATCATGCCGTTCGGCCTTCCCGGCGCCGAGGCGGTCGTCGATACCCCTTGGCTGCTCGGCGCCGCGCTCGCCGTCGGCCTGCTGTCGAACGTCGTGCCGTACGGCCTCGACCAGATCGTGTTGCGACGGCTTCCTCCCGATCGCTTCGCGCTGCTGTTGGCCATGCTGCCGGCGACGGCGACGGTGATCGGGTTGGCGGTGCTCGGGCAGGTTCCGTCGGCGACCGAGCTGATCGGCATCGCCCTGGTGATCATCGCCATCGCCGCGCGCGACCGCACGGTTCCGGTCGCTCCCGCACCGGCGACGAGGCACTAGCTCCGCCACTCGTCGAGCAGGGGCTAGGTTCACCGCGATGGCGAACCCGAGCTTTCTGACCTGGTCCGACGTCGAGCACGGCGTCGCAGCCCCGGTCAGCCCGCTGATTCGCCGCGTGATCGCCGACAACCCCGGGAAGTTCACCTACACCGGCACCGGCACCTACCTCATCGGCACCGGTGAGGTCGCAGTCGTCGACCCGGGTCCCGACAATCGCGCGCACGTCGAGGCGCTCCTACGCGAGCTCGACGGCGAGACGGTCTCGCACATCCTCGTCACCCACACCCACAGCGATCATTCCCCCGCCACCCGTGCGCTGGTCGCCGAGACCGATGCAACCACGTACGGCTTCGGCCCGCACCCGCCCGATGACATCCGGCCCGTCGAGCCCGAGACCGACGGCGAGCCCGCGGCCGGCGAGGAGCCCGGCGACTTCGCGTTCGTACCCGACGTGACGGTCGGCCACGGCGACTCGATCGAGGGCGCCGGGTGGAAGGTCGAAGCGGTGCACACGCCTGGTCACATCTCCAACCACCTCTGCTTCGCGTTGGAGCAGGAGCACACGTTGTTCTCCGGTGATCACGTGATGGGGTGGTCGACGACGGTCATCCCGCCGCCGGCCGGCGATCTGCGGGCGTACATCGCCAGCCTGCGCCTCGTCATCGACCGCGACGACCAGCGGTACCTTCCCACCCACGGGCCTCCGATCGACCATCCTCGTCCCTACGTCGAATGGCTGCTCGAGCACCGCCTCGAACGGGAGCGCCAGATCATCGGCCAGCTCGAGCTCGGACCGCGAACCATCCCCGAAATCGTGGCCGTGCTGTACGCCGCCGTCGACGAGAAGCTCCACAAACCGGCTGGGCTGTCCGTGTATGCCCACCTGCTGGCGCTCGAGGCCGACGGAACCGTCGCGCCCGTGACCGACGAGGGCAGTGAGGCGATATACCGACTGACGTGACCCCTGCGGAAAAGCCCGAGCGCAGCCACGAACAGACCTTCCGTTGGTCCGCCGTCGACGGCACCAGCAGCGAGCTGTGCAATCTCGCGTTCGAGAACGAGGGCTGGACGGCCGACGGCCAGATAAGTGCTCCCGACGTGCACTGGGTCCTCCGGGTGACTGCCGGTTGGGAGCTGCGCCAGTTCATGTTGTTCCGCGATCTCCCCGAGGCCGACCTATGGCTCGCCACCGACGGTCGGGGCCGGTGGCTGGAGGTGAACGGGGCGGTTCGAGACGACCTGCGCGGTTGCAGCGACGTGCACCTACCCGACACGCCATTCCCCTATTCGATCCCGATGCGACGTCTCGACCTCCCGGTCGGCGAGGGCATCGAGATCGAGACGGCCGTAGTCGACACCACGACGCTCGGAATACTCCCGACCTCATTGCACTATCGACGGGTCGCGCCCGACCGATGGACAGTCCGGCATCCGGCACCCGGTCCCACGGTCGAGCTGACCGTCGATCCCTCCGGAATCGTCGTCGACCAGCTCGGCACCTTCACCCGCATCCGCTAGCAACCGGCCGGGAACGGGCCGGGGAGCCGGACGGCACCGGTCGCTCGCATCGGCGGTGATGCCGACCCCCTCTCCCGTACGGCCCCACTCCTCACGCTGATCACGGTCGTGACGCTCGGCGCCGGCGTCATCCCGGCGGGAGCGCAGGATGGAGCTGCGAGCGCGCTCCTCGATCCGGCCGAGCTGACGCCGGACGAGATGGTCGAGATATTCGATCGGCAGGTGCTCGAGGGAACCGTCGGCCTCTCGACACCACCAGTCATCACGGGCAACGCCACGGCCGACGCTCGCATCCGCACGATTGCCGAGGCGCGCGGCTACCGCCTCCGCGCCGAGTCCGACGGGACGCTCGACCGGAGCACCGGGGTCCCGCTCCAGCCCGGAGTCAGCGCTCGCTCGCCGGACCTGCACCGAGCTCGACCAACCGTGCCGGGTCGACATTGCAGGCAGCGAAGACCGGTAACAGATCGGTCGGGTCGGTCTCGACCATGCGACCGAGCGTGAGCGCGCGAGCCATACACGTTGCCTCGACCTCGTCGAATCCGCCGGCGACGAGTGTGTCGAAGACTGCCGTGTCGATCGGTCGGGAGTCGGGGGTCGGCGTGAGCTCGCCCGACTGGACCGGTGTCGGGTCGCCGGACGCCGCAGGATCATCGACGCTGGACTCGACCTGTGCCGGATCGGCGGACGCGGCGGGCTCATCGACGCCCGACTCGACAGGTGTCGGCTCGGGGGTCGGCTGAACCGGCGCCTCGGCCGGGGTCACCGCTTGGTCCGACGCCGGGTCGGACCCGCACGCGACAGCGAACAGCAGGGCCACGAGGACGGACGATCCGGCGAGGGTGCCCGATCGTCTGCGACGAGTCATCCCCTGATGATGCCGCGCGATCGGCGATCGCCCACCGATCGAGGAGCCCGAGCTTCGCGCCCAGCTACGGTCTCCACCACCGCACTCGCCCCGGAGACGACCATGGCAACCGACCCGTTCCTCGATGCCGCCATCGCCGAGGCTCGAACCGGTGCGGCCGAGGGTGGCATCCCGATTGGTTCGGTGCTGGTGGTCGAAGGCTCGATCGTGGGCCGGGGCCACAACCGTCGGGTGCAGAACGGTTCGCCGATCCTGCACGGCGAGATGGACTGTCTCGAGAATGCCGGGCGGCTCCCCGCCGCCGAGTACCGGCGATCGACGATCTACACCACCCTCTCGCCGTGCGACATGTGCACCGGCGCGATCCTCCTCTATGGCATCCCGCGTGTCGTCGTGGGTGAGAACCGCACCTTCATCGGCGCCGAGGGACACCTGCGATCACGCGGTGTCGAGGTCGTCGTCGTCGACGAGCGCGAATGCGTCGAGCTCATGGAGGCATTCATCGCGGCCCATCCCGACCTCTGGCACGAGGACATCGGCGTCTGACATCGCACCGACCTCGGTCAGGGGTGTTGGCTGCTCACCGAGACGACCTCACCCGTCATGTAGGACGACAGATCGCTCGCCAGGAACACGATGACGTTCGCGACCTCCCATGGCTCGGCCGCCCGCCCGAAGGCCTCCCGGTCGACGAGCGAATCGAGGAGCTCGGGGTCGCTCACCTTGGCAAGGAACGGGTGCATCGCGATGCTGGGCGCGACGGCATTGACGCGGACACCGGCAGCAGCAGCCTCGACGGCCGAGCAGCGGGTGAGCGCCATGACACCGGCCTTGGCCGCGGCGTAGTGACACTGACCCGCCTGCGCACGCCAGCCGACCACGGACGCGTTGTTGACGATCGACCCACTGCCCTGCTCGATCATGTGACCCAGCACGGCTCGTGTGCATCGCATGGTTCCCGTGAGCGTGACGTCGAGCACGGCGTTCCACTGGTCGTCGGTCATGTCGACCAGTGGAACATCCCCTCCGAGTCCGGCATTGTTGACCATCACGTCGATCCGACCGAGCGCATCGATGGCGCCGGCAACGAGTGCCCGGACCTGGGACTCGTCGGTGACGTCGCACACGATCGTCGGCGGCGCCTCGCCGACGATCTCGCCCAGCCGCTCGGCCGCCTCGGCCAATCGTCGCTCGTGATGATCCGACAGCAGAACCCGAGCGCCCTCTTCTGCGCATCGCCGGGCCGTTGCGTAGCCGATACCGGTGCCAGCAGCTGCGGTCACCACCACCGCCCGTCCGTCGAGGAGCCGACGGCCATCGGGATAGATCGGCACATGCGTCACGATGATGCTCCCAGCTCTAGATTGCCGGCCACACGCACCTCCGAACGACGGTGATGTGCCGGCGCCACAGTACTGCCGACCTGTCGAGCCGGCTCCAGTTCCGTCGGCGCATGTCGCGACGCGGGAGTGGGGCGATCGGCGAACCGACGGCCCCACTCCCGCCACCGGCCGGCACGGATCAGGGCACGGTGAGGAAGGCGTCCGCGTCGACGTAGGCGGCGCAGGCGGGGTCGTCCCAGAGCGGGCCGTTCTCGGGGCCGACCTCGAAGCCGGCACCGTCGAGCAACCCGGCGACGGCGTCGAGGAGGTCGACGTCGCCCGTGCCGTCGGGCCTCAGCGACAACGACACGATCTGGTAGGGGCCCAACGAGTCGATCGGTACGTGCAGGGTCCCACGATCGGATCCGCGGAGGTCGAGTGACACGGGTTCGGCGCCGAACGCGGGCGGCATCTCCAAGGTGACCGTCCCGGTGATCGGCTCATCGAAGACCATCTCGATGGTGACGTCGGACGGGTAGGTCGGCGCGTCGGGTGGAGGCAGGTGCCGCACACCCGGGCAGAATGCGACGAGCTGCGGCGCGGCGGCGGGCCCGACCCGATCGGCCGGGCTCGATGCGTCGTCGGAACCGCCGAGGATCGTGTCGTCGGGGTCGCCGGTGAGCACGTCGTCGCCGCCGCGATCGGAGAGGTCGCCGAGCAGGACGTCATCGGACCCACCGACCAGGATGTCGTCGTCGGGATCGCCGACGAGCACGTCGGGATCGGGCTCGCCGACCGCCTGCGTCTCGTCGGGTGCGGGGCCGGCGGTCTGGAGGGTCGCATCTCCGTTACCACCGACGGCGAAGAAGGTGACGGCGCCGGCCAAGACGGCGACGACGATGGCGATGATCAGGTTTCGCTGCACTGCATTCGGGGAATTCATCGGACTTCCTTTCGGGGTGATTGTCGTGTCGAGCATCCGCAGCGCTCGTGAAACCGCCGTGAAACAGCGCTTTTCGACCCGCTCGGACGCGACCGAGACGACCGGTGTCACGGTCGCCTCGGTCCTCTGGAGGGGAGAATGCCGGCCGGGCCGATCAGGTCCCGCAGGTGGTGAGCCAGCTGTAGCCGCCGGCAACCGGCACGATGTGGAAGCTCACCGGGGTCCGTTCGCCGGTGCTGACGATCGTCCACTCGCCGTCGACGGGGTAGGTGGTCTCGAAATCGATCGATCCGGCGGCAGTCGGCATCGAGTGCGACTCGACCGGTCCGACTTCCAGCACCGTCACGTCGGCGATCGACCCGACGGTGGTTGCGATGTAGTTCTCGCAGACCTTGGCGCCGTACGCCTCGGGTATCGCCGGATGCAACGTCTCGAGGAGCGTGTCGACGTCGAGGCTGTCCTGGGCGGTCGAGAAGGCCTCGACGAACCGGGTGATCTCGGACAGCGGCTCGTCGGCGACGTCGGCTGCCGTTGCGACAGCCTGTTCGCCGTCCGGCGGCGCGAGCTCGTCGTGGTCCGGGAGCGGCTCGGGTGGTTGAGTGACGACCGAGGAGCCGCGTGTCACGCGGGTGTCCTCGGCCTGGACCAGCGGGACCTCGACCTCGACGGTGTCCTCCGCAACTGCTGCGACGGCCGGGAGGTGGGCCTCGACGGTCGCTCGGTCATCAGCGCGGTCGGCGATGAACAAGCCGCCGGTGACGCCGACGACGGCGGCGATGGTGGCGACGAGTGAAGAGATGATGCGGTCGTTCACGGTCATGATGGGCCTCCTTGGGGTGATCCCACCATCGGCGGCGCCCGTGAAAGCGACGTGAAACGCGTCGGCCGCCGGGTTGTCACTCCAGCTCGACCGTGTACGCCCAGCGGTGCATGGTCGAGAGCGGTCCACCGCGGGGCGCAGTCAGATCGATGTTGGTGAGGTCGTCGACGTGAGCGACGAACGACGGCCCCTCGTAGAGCGGCAGCGCAGGAAGGTCCTCGGCCAGGATGGCGTCGATCCGATGGAAGATCGCCGCTCGGGCATCGGCGTCCGGCTCGATGTCGGCGGCGTCGAGCAACTGGTCGAGCTCGGCGTCGCCGTAGCCGTTGAAGTTGAACCCGCGGGGGTCACCGTCGCATCCGGTGATGGTCGGAGGGCACGACTCGGACCCGTACCGCAGCCTCGCGGCCGCCGGATCGGAGTTGGCGATCGCGAAATCGATCCGGACCTGGTAATCGCCGCTCTGGCGCCGTTCGAGGAAGTCGGCGCCGTTCACCGGCGCCAGGACGGTCTCGATGCCCACGCTGCGGAACTGTTGTTGCACGACTCCGGCGAGGTTGGCCCCGTTGAGCTCGTCGACGGTCGTGTCGCGGTACATGACCTCCAGTACCAGCGTTTCGCCCTCCTTGGCGCGGAACTCGCCGTCGAGGACCCAACCGGCCTCGTCGAGCAGCCGAGCGGCGTTCTCCCGATCGCCGATGGCGGCGAACGCTGGCTCGTACTCGGGCTGTCGTGGCAGATAGACGAGGCTGTCGAGCGGCGCGGCCGCCGCGCCCGTGACCGGCTGCACGCCGACGGTGGCCATGGCCGCCCGGTCGATGGCATCGCCGATGGCCCGACGGACGAGGACGTCGTCGAGCGGGGCGGCCGTCGTATTCAGTTGGAGCTCGAAGCTGAGGGACGACGTACCCGGCATCGCGACGACGCCGTCGAGCTGTTGGGCCGTGGTCAGCTGCGCAGCTCCCGGGAGCTCCACGTAGACCAGATCGACGGTTCCGGAATCGAGCGCGTCGAGCTGATCGTCGACGGAGTCGTAGGAGAGGATCTCGATGGTGTCGAGGATCGCTGGTTGTCCCCAGTAGTCGGCATTGCGACGCAGGAGCACGCGGTCTCCGGCCTCGAATCCGACGACCGAGAACGGGCCTCCCGAGAAGGGAATGGGCTCGTTCTCCCCCTGCAGGAACGTGTCGGGCGTGCCGCCGGCGTCGAGGTGCTCCTGATAGGCCTGCGCCTTGATGATGGGGTGGTTGGTACTGAACATGACCCGCCACGGCCCGACGGGCTCCACGAACCTCAGGAGGAGCTCGGTGTCGCTGACGACCTCGAAGGTGTCGATCTGGTCGTAGAGGAACGTGTTGAGCGCGCCCGATGCCGGGTCGGTGAGGTACTCATAGGTTGCCTCGACGTCTCGGGCCGTGATGGGCGTGCCGTCGTCCCACACCGCATCGGGCCGAAGCATCCATCTGACCGTGAAGGGATCGTCGGACACGAGGATCGGGAGGTCGGCGGCGAGATCGGGCTCGAGTGTGAAGTCTGGGTTCACCCGGACGAGCACGGGAAGGACATGACCAGAGACCAAGGCCTCGGTCTGGATATCGGTGTGGACGTTCATCGAGTCGCCGATCAGATTCGACGCGACCGCAGCGAAGCCGCCGGACGCGATGATCGGCTGGGTCGAGTCGTCGGCAGCCGGATCGTCACCGCCGGTCTCGACGATGGCGGGCTCCGGCGTCGCCTCGGGTGTCGCGGCCGGAGCCGCCGCCGAATCGGGTTCGTCATCTCCGCCGCCGAACAGGAACAGCGAGACGGCGACGCCGACGAGCGCTGCGGCCACGAGCCCGATCACCAGCGCCGCTCGACCCACCCAGGCCCGACCGATGCCGACCGGCTGGACAGCGGCCGGCGAGTCGGGCCGACCGAGCGCCTGCCGCATGGCGGCCGTGAGCTCGGCACCCGACGAGAAGCGGTCGTCGGGAGCCTTCGCCAACGCCGTGGCGAAGAAGCCGTCGAGCGTCGCGTTTCCGACCTCGGGTACGGGCTCGTTCACATGCGCCATCAACACGGCGACCAGATCGGCGCCCGGGTAGGGCGGCCGACCCTCGAGGCAGTGGAACGCGACGCAGCCGAGGGCGTACAGGTCGGCCCGATGATCGATCTCGCCGACCGACGCCTGTTCGGGAGCCATGTACTCGGCAGTTCCGATGGAGCCGGTCGTGTACTGACCGATCTCCTGGGTCGTCGCGGCGATCCCGAAGTCGGCCAACCACACGTTGTCGTCGTCGACCAGGATGTTCGACGGCTTCACGTCGCGGTGGACGAGATCGACGGCGTGAGCATGGTCGAGCGCGGCCGCAACCGGTTCGAGGACCGCCAGCGTCGCCTCGGCGTCGAGCACGCCCTCTCGGGCGAGGCGGTCGGCGATGGTCTCGCCATCGACGAGCCGCATGGCCAGATAGACCAGGTCGTCGTCTTCGCCGGCGCCGAACACCGGCACGATGTTGGGATGGTCGAGCGACGCTGCTGCCCTGCCCTCGCGCTCGAACCGCCTGGCGACGTCGGGATTTCGTGCGAGTGACGGATCGAGCACCTTCACCGCGACGTCGCGGCCGAGTCGCAGCTGGCGAGCCCGCCACACCGAGCCGAAAGCGCCATCGCCGATCAGCTCGATCAGCTCGAAGCCCCCGAGGCGACGCCCTCGAAGATCCGGTGCACCCATGTGGCGATCGTAGTTGTCGATCCGATCCCAACTGAGCCTCCCGTTGCCGTGATCCGGCGACTCCTACCATGAGCGAATGGCTGCGCCGCCGCTCGTCTTGTCGCGTCGTCCCCGACGAGACCGCGCCGTGGCTCGCCCCCGTCTCCTGGATGCGGCCGCGTCGGCGCCGCTCGTCGTCATCGAGGCGCACGCCGGCACCGGCAAGTCCGTGGCGGCGGGCGAGATCGCCGACGGTGACGATCGGACTGTCGGCTGGTGCCGGCTCGCGCCCGGCTATACCGACGCCGTCGACCTCGTCGGCTCGGCGATCCGCTCCCTGGGTGGCCAACCGTCCGAGCTCGATTCGATCGTCGATCTCGCTGGTGAGCTGCTCGAACGACTGGAGGTCGCCCCGACAACCCTCGTCGTCGACGACTACCACCATGCAGAAGGTGATCGCTGCGACGTCCTCCTGGGTGAGGTGGTCTCGCTCCTGCCGCCCGAGTCACGCATCATCGTCGTCGGCCGAACCCGCCCGGCCGGGCTGCTCGGTCGGGTCGGGCCGACCGCCACGGTGATCGGCGCCGACGATCTCGCCTTCACGCGCGACGAAGCCCGCGAGCTGTTCGCGGCCCGGGGACGCTCGGCGGCCGCCGCCGATGCCTGGCTCGAGCGACACGGCGGCTGGGCCACCGCAGTGGTCATCGGCGCCGAGTCGGCAGGCAATCCCGAGGCCGATACCGCTGATCTCGTTGCATTGCTGCTCGACGACGAGCGGCTCGCCGATCTCGGACCGATCCTCGTCGAGCTGGCCTCGCTCCCCTACCTCACGGCCGACCTGGCCGGGGCTATCAGGCCGGGAGGCGCCGACGACCTCGTGCGAGCCGGCCAGCTCACGAGCCTGGTCAGCGAGTCCGACGGGTACTGGCGTCTCGGCGCCGACGCTGGGTCCGTCGTGCTCGAGCGATCCGACCCGGCCGTCGTCGCGTCCACGCGTCGAGCTGCTGCGGTTGCGCTCGAACCCGGCGATCCGGGCGCGGCGATCGATCTGCACCTTCGAGTCGGCGATCACCACCGGGCCGCCGACGTCCTGCACGCCAACCTGTCGACAGTGGGACCCGACCGGGCGCTCCGTTGGCTCTATGAGCTGCCTGCCGACACACGCAGACGTTTCCCGCCATCGGTCTCGGCCGGACGAGCCACGGTGAACCTCGACGCTGCGGTCGTCTCGGCCCGCCACCGTGTCGACGCCGCAGGCGACAACGACGAGCGTCGCGAGGCGCTCCTGTCGCTCGGCTCGATCCACGCGGGCCGGGGCGAGCTGGCCGACGCCGCGGATGCGCTCGATGCTGCCGCGCGGGCGTCCACTGCGGGTTCGGCATCGGCAGCGGCAGTCAACTTCCAGCTCGGGCTGGCTCGATGGTGGGCCGGCGACACCGCCGGCTCGCGTGCCGCGCTCCTACTTGCCGGCGACACCGTGCTCACAGCTTGGGTGGGCGGGAACCTGGCCCTCGCCGAGGGCGACATCGAGACGGTCGAAGCGCTCGGCGCGCGCGCCGTCGAGCTGGCCGGCTCCGAGCCCGGCGCAACCACGGCACCGGGCAACAGTCTCCAGGCCCTCGCCGCGCTGACCCGGGGCGAGCTCGATCCGGCCGGCGAGCTGGCCGCATCGGCGTACGCCACGGCCCTCGATCACGGCGGGCTCGACCTCGCAGCCGCCGCCGTGGCCCACGGTTGGGCCCTGGCCCGCACCGGCAACCTCGAGGAGGCGGCCGCAGTCGCCGACACCCTCCAGCGACGGGTCGGGCGTCAGGACATGCACGCGCGGGTACAGGCGGCGTTGCTGCGACGAGAGCTCTCCCGAATCAGCGGCGACACCGAGACCCGCGAGCGCGATGAACGCCGCGTGCGCGACCTGCGGGCGCTGGGCTAC
>JAOTZB010000191.1 GCA_029861625.1 Acidimicrobiia bacterium | reverse complement strand
CTCGAGCCCGCCGGCGAGCGCGAAACCCTCGATCGCGGCAATGAGCGGCTTGTCGGCGCCGTTCTGGATGAACTGGTCCATTCCCTCGGGTGACTCGCCCTTGGCGAACGCCTTGAGATCCATGCCGGAACAGAACCCGCGGCCCGCGCCGGTGAGCACACCGGCGGTGAGGCCGGGATCGCCGTCGAGCTCGGCGACGGCCGCGAGCAGGCCCTGAGCCAGGGCGAGGTTGATGGCGTTCATCGCCTCGGGCCGATTGAGCGTGATCAGCAGCACCCGGCCGCGTCGTTCGGTGAGTACTTCGTCTCCCTCGCCGGAATCAGCCACGTCGGCTCCTCACTTCGGGGGCATGCGGATGCCGCCATCCACACGCACGGTCTCGCCGTTCATGTACGGGTTGGTGATGAGGTCGACGACCATCATCGCCAGTTCCTCGGCCGATCCGAGCCGCTTGGGGAACAGCACCGACTCGCCCAGGTGGGCCTTGAACTGTTCGGATGCCTCGCCCTCACCGTAGATCGGCGTGTCGATGAGCCCGGGGGCAACGGTGTTGACCCGAACGCCCACCGGGGCCAGGTCGCGGGCGATCGGCAGGGTCATGCCGACGATGCCGCCCTTGCTCGCCGAGTACGACGCCTGACCGATCTGGCCGTCGAACGCCGCCACCGACGCCATGTTGACGATCGCGCCACGCGAGCCGTCGTCGTCCACCGGGTCGGTCCTGGCCATGGCGGCCGCCGACAGGCGCAACATGTTGAACGAGCCGATCAGGTTGACGCGGATCACGAACTCGAAACGGTCGAGCGGCGCAGGCTCGTTGTTGCGGTCGATCGTGCGGGCCGCGTCGCCGAGTCCGGCGCTGTTGACCAGGGCCCGCAGGGGGCCCATCTCGGAGGCCGCGTCGACCGCGGCCCGTCCGTCCTGTTCGCTCGACACGTCGGTCCTGGCGAAGATGCCGCCGATGTCGGATGCGACGGCCTGCCCCTTCTCCTCGTTGAGGTCGGCGACGACGACCCGAGCGCCGAGCGCAGCCAGCTGTCGGGCACTGGCTTCGCCGATTCCCGATGCACCGCCTGTGACCAGCGCAGAAGCGCCGTTGAGATCCATGCGTGGCATCAGTCCGTGATCCTCTCGATGATGGTGGCGTTGGCGAGCCCGCCGCCCTCGCACATGACCTGCAGGCCATACATGCCGTCGGTGCGCTCGAGCTCGTTGACGAGCGTGGCCATGAGCTTGGTTCCCGAGCACCCGAGGGGGTGACCGAGCGCGATGGCCCCGCCGTTGACGTTGACCTTCCCGAGATCGGCGCCGGTCTCTTGTTGCCAGGCCAATACGACCGACGCAAATGCTTCGTTGACCTCGAACACGTCGATGTCGTCGATGGTCAGCCCCGACCGCTCGAGGATCTTCGCCGTGGCCGGGATGGGGCCCTTCAGCATCGTCACGGGGTCGGTGCCGACGACGCTGAACGAGTGGAACCGGGCCCGGGCCCGCAGCCCGAGCTCGGCGGCCTTCTCCTCGCTCATCACGAGGACCGCCGACGCGCCGTCGCTGATCTGGGACGAGTTGCCGGCAGTGACCTTTCCGTCTTCCTTGAACGCCGGCTCGAGGTTGGCCAACGTCTCGGCGGTGGTGCCGGGGCGAATCCCCTCGTCGACGGCGAGCAGCTCCTCCCCGTCGCCCAGGTCGATCGGAACCGGGATGATCTCGTGGTCGAAGCGGCCCTCGGCCGTTGCCTGCTCGGCGCGCTGTTGACTCATGGCACCGAAGGCGTCGAGGTCCTCCCGAGTGATCCCGTACTCGTCGGCGATCATCTCGGCCCCGATGCCCTGGGGCGGGAGGCCGGTGGCGTCGTAGCGGTCGCGCATCTCCTGGGGGAACGGGTGTCCGAGCTCGCCGCCGAGCACGGTCGTCCCCATCGGCACGTTGGTCATCGACTCGACGCCGGCTGCGATCACGATGTCGTAGGCGCCGGCCATCACGCCCTGGGCCGCGAAGTGCAGCGCCTGCTGGCTGCTCCCGCACTGGCGGTCGACGGTGGTCGACGGGACCGACTCGGGCCACCCGGCGGCGAGCACCGCGCTCCGACCGATGTTCAGCGCCTGCTGGCCGGCCTGCATGACACACCCCATGATGACGTCGTCGACCGTGGCCGGATCGAGGTCGTTGCGCTCCTCGAGTGCCTTCAGGACGTGAGCCGCCAGGCTGGCCGGGTGCCAGTCCTTCAGCTTCCCGTTGCGCCTGCCGCCGGGGGTGCGGACAGCGTCGACGATGACTGCATTCGGCATCGTTGCTCCTTGATGGATGAGGGTCAGATACTGGCGCAGCTAGTCCACTCACGCCCATTCGGGCCCGCCGATGGGCGGTCGATCGGCGAGACTGGGTCCATGAATCGGGTCGGAGTGATCCGCTGTCTGGCCGCCGCAGTCTTGTTCGGAGCATCCGCGCCGGCCGCGTCGAGTCTCGTCGACGACATGCCCGTACTCGTTCTGGCCGGACTGCTCTACATCGGGGCCGGATTGGCCGTCCTGCCCGCCGTGGCGCGGCGACCGCCGACTTCGGTGGCCCTTGCTGCCGAGTGGCGCAGCGCGGCCGTGGCGGTGGTGGTCGGCGGCGCCGTCGGGCCGGCGTTGTTGGTGGCCGGTCTGGCTCGATCGAGCGCGGCATCGGCATCGATACTCCTGAATCTCGAGCTGGTGGCGACCGTCGCGTTCGCGGCGACGCTGTTCCGCGAGCACCTCGGGAGACGACTCCTGACCGGCTCGGCTCTGGTCGTCGCCGGCGGCGTGGTCCTGGCATGGGAGCCAGGAGCCGAGGCCACGCTCGGCGCGTTGTTCATCGCCGGGGCGTGCGCCGCCTGGGGCCTGGACAACGGCGTCACTGCGCGCATCGAGCAACTCGCTCCGGGACATGTCGTTCTGGCGAAAGGAGTGGTCGCCGGCAGTGCCAACCTGCTGCTCGGATGGCTGGTCGCCGGCAACCTCGACGTCGCCGCCCGTGGTGATGTCGTCGCGGCGTTGGTGATCGGTGCGGTCGGCTACGGATTGTCGATCACGTTGTGGGTGAAGGGCGCCCGTGATCTCGGTGCCGCTCGGGGGCAGCTCATCTTCGCCACCGCGCCGTTCATCGGCGCGGCGATCGCCTGGATTGCACTCGGTGAGTCGGTCGAGGTCGATCAGCTGGTCGCCATCGGCCTCTGCGGCGTGGGAGTGGCCGTGTCGTTGGACTCGGCTCATGAACACCGCCACGAACACGAGCCCCTTCGTCATGACCACGAACACCGCCACGACGACGGACATCACGATCATCGCCACGCCGAAGGTGTCGACGGCCGCCACTCACACCCTCACACCCATGCCGCGGTGATCCACTCGCACCCGCACGTGCCCGACCTCCATCACCGTCACGACCACGGCGTCGTCTGATCGCTGACGTCTGACGCGACTCGGGGGAGGGGCACGAAACCCCTCCCCCGAGCGTCAATCGGTCATGGCCGACTCAGGCGATCACTTGCCCGAACCCGAACCCTTCAGCTTGAAGATGTACAGACCGCCGTTGCGATCCGATCCGAGCAGGAACGGGCTCCCGACCTCCTTGTAGACGCCCCAGAAGTCGTTCGCGAGACCGTTCGCCGGCGCCGGGTCGAAGAAGCGGGCGACCTCGACAGGGTTGTAGGGATCGGTCACGTCGAGCACCAGCATGCCGTCCCAGTACCACGAGACGTAGGCGAACGTCTTGTTCCCCTGCGACTCGACGACGACGTTGTGCACGGAATACGTGCCGTTGCTGGCGCACTCGTCGGACGGCGCTGTGGATGCACTGCACACGGTGTCGAACAGGGACGCCAGGACCGGGTTCGTCGGATCCGAGTAGTCCCAGATTCGCAGGCCCCCCCACGGCGACGACAGCTGGTTGTTCGAGATGATGACCGCGCTGGCGCCGAGTGACGCGGCCGCGTTGGCCTTCTCCTCGAACTCACACGCACCTCGCCGTACCACGGCGATGTCGCCGGCGTCGAAGTCGCCGGTGTTCTCCAGAACGTCGCCCGACGTGACGGTGCACGCCTGGCCGATCCACACGTACTCACCCGAGGCCGACCCGATGTCGGCGAACGTCGGCGATCCGGCCGCGGTGGCCAGCTCGACAGCGTCGAACGTGGGACCACCGTCGACCACGACGGCCACGCCGTCGGTCGAACCGGTGAGGCCGGTCTGGTTCGCTTCGAAGAAGTCGCCATCGCTGGTCGAGATGGCGGTCGCCGGAATGGTCGGGTCACCAGGAGTGGCCGTGCCGTCCAGTGTGAGGTTCGTCGGCGGGACCAAGCCTTCCCATGCCGAGAAGTCCTCTTCGCCTTCGACGACGATCGTGCCGTCCTCGCTGGGCCACACGCTGTGGCTGTTGACCTCTCCGTCGAGCGAACCGTTCACCGGGTCGATCGCGACCGACACGAGCGCCGGGTTGGCCGGGTCGGAGATGTCGAGCAGGATCAGGCCGGCGTCCCAGTTCGCCAGGTAGGCGTGGGTTCCGTCGGCCGTGATCGTCACGTCGTGCAGGAAACGATTCGCCGACGCACCGAAGCCGCTGATGAGCCAGATGGCAGCGTTGAGGTTCCGACCGAAGTCACCACTGGCGACAACGCCGGGATCGAACACCTCTTCCGCGCCCCAGAACGACTCGAGCACCGGGTTGGCCGGGTCGGTGATGTTGTAGATGTGGAAGTTGCCGTACGCGGTCTCCGTGGTCACGCCCACGTAGTCCTCGCCGCCCTGGGTGAACAGCCAGAGGTTGTGCACGCCAACGTCGGTGATGGGACCGAAGATCGAGGGGGTCAACGGGTTCGGGTCGTCGACCCGCACCGATGCGAGCGGGACCGGGTTGTTCGGGTCGTCGACGTTGTAGATCTCGAACCCACCGGGGCCACCGCCACAGCTCTCGTTCGAGTGGACGAGGACGGCACCCGAGTTCAGACCGGCGACCCGGACGTCGTTCGAACGGCTCCCGACCGGAGAGTCGATGACGCCGACGAAGCTCGGCTTGTTCTTGTTGTGAATGTCCCAGACCCAGACGCCTGCGTCGGGCTCGCCGCCGCACGGGCTGTTGAACGTTCCCGTGTAGGCATAGCCGTCGTAGGACCACACATCGGTGGTGGCATCGGCGACATTCCGTTCCCCGACACCGACGGCGTCGAGATTCTTCGTCACCTTCGCGGTGGGTCCGTCGGAGATGATGTTGCCGGCGAACGCGTCCTGCGCCGCCAGGGCGGCGGACGGATCGCTCTGAGCCACGAGCTCGTGTTCGTGAACGCCGTCGTCGGGGGACTCGGGCGAGTCGGGATGGGCCGCGGCCGGCGCTGTCAGTGCCATGACCATGGCCAGCACTCCGACGAGTGCGATCAGCACCCGACCTCGGCCGCGAGAGACCGACTGAATTCCTGTGTCTTGGTGTAGCAAGGTTGCTCCTCGGGTAGGCGTTGATTACCGGTGCATCACGAGACGGCACGCCCACGATGCTCGGCTCGGCTGTCAGGGTTTCTACCACAATCAGCGGGCGCCTGCCCGGCGACCCGACTCGACGGATTGCATGGCCAAAGACCCTTCCCGCCGGACACGACGATGCCTAGGAATGAGGGCATGGAACGAGTCGTCCGAGCTGGTCTCACCCCACCGGTCCGGTGGTTCATGCGCCATCAGCTCCGGCGAGCGATCGGTGGGCGCCCGATCGACCCTGCGGCGCCCCAGCGCGGCCGATTCACCCGACGCGACATCGACCAGATCGTCGACATGACTCTCGTCGGCTACGACGATCTGGTCGGATTGGCGCATCTCGACCGGCTCGAGTCGGTGGGGAATCGGCTCAACGTGCGCCTCGCCGTGGTGACCGTAGCGCTGTACCGGGTGCTGCTCGATCTCGGCGTGTCGCGGAGCCACGCGTGCGATCTCGTGTCCGATGCCGGTTGGCGGCTCTACTCGCTGGGAACGAGGCCGCTCCTCGCGATGGCGCGCCTGCGGACGGCCGACCGACAAGCTCGCGTCGCCACCGTGCTCGGCTGGTTGCTCCGCTTCCCGTTCGCCGCACCGGGCCGCCCGGGATACGAGGTCGACGTGTGGAACGACGATGACGCCATGTACACGACATGGACCTGGTGCCCGCCGCAGGCCTTTGTCCGGCATCTCGTGTCCGAACACGATGACCGGGGCGATCTCGAGGCCTTCCGGACGAGCTGGTGCAGCTACGACTGGGCGCTCAACGATGTCCTTGCGGGCGGGTTCGGTGACTACTCCCGACCCCAGACGATGTCCCGCGGTGACCCGCAGTGCGACATGCGCTGGTCGACGCGGGTGGCGGCGCCGTCTCGCCGGGCCGCGGTCAGGCGTTGACGTCGTCGGCCAGGAAGCGGTAGGAGCCGACGAGCGTGGCCGCCTGGGGATTCGGGCCCTCGCCCTCCTCACAGCGGTCGACGATGCCCTGCTGGAACTCGGCGAACGCCGCCGTCGCTCCGAGCGGATTGGGATCGGCCTCGACGTCGGCGATGTGGACGAACGTCCCGTCGGCCAGCCGGAACGTCGCGTACCGAACGCCGCCGGGATCGGTCTCGGCCAGCTCGGCGAAGACGGCCTCGACCAGCCGTTGGTTCTCGTCGGCCCGGTCGGGCGTTGGGCGGTAGCGGACGACGACGGTGCTCATGGCGGTCTCCGGATGCTGGGCGGTTCGTGACTGCATCGTAGGTTCCTGCCGCGACCTATCCGCTGGAGTCCGTAGGGTGGGCTGGTGGACGTGTCCCGGGGCGAGCCGGCCCAGTCGTGAGCGACTCCATCGACCCGATGTTCCCGCTGCGGGAATACCTCGGGTTCAGCGTGGAGCCCGGGGAAGGCAGCGCCTGGGCTCGGTTGGAGCTCGCCGCCCATCATCACAACCCCAACGGCGTGGCCCACGGTGCGGTGCCGTTCGCGTTGATGGACACTGCGATGGGGGCGGCGGTGATGAGCGTGATCGACGACGGCCAGTTGTGCGCCACCATCGAGATCCACACGCGATTCCATCGCCCCGTCAGTGACGGCACCCTCACCGCCGAGGCCACGGTGCTGACCAGCGGGCGTCGCGTCATCCACCTGGAGGCTCGCACCCACGACAGCGAGGATCGGCTGGTCGCCAGCGCCACCGGGAGCTTCGCCGTGATCGATCCCCGACCGCCGCTCGCCCCGACCTGATCCGACCGACAGGCAGCCGAGCCCCTCGACCGACCTGCCGAGGGATCCGCGCCAGGTGCGTGTCCCGACGGCTCGTGCTCAGTGGGCTCCGTGGGCGTCGTCGCACCAGACTGCTTCGCCGTCGGGCACCTGCCCGCCGCCGATGCCGTCGAGCGCG
>JAOTZB010000190.1 GCA_029861625.1 Acidimicrobiia bacterium | reverse complement strand
TCCCCCGATCCTGGGGGTTTCCCGTGGGACATCAGGCCCCGACCAGCGACCCGGGCGCGACCGCGGGCCCCGATGAGCGACCCGGTCGCGCCGCGATCGGCTGCCGCATGTTTCCCGTGAAACACCAGCGGCCGCGATCGGCTGCCGCATTTTTCCCGTGAAACATCAGCGACCCGACGATCAGCTCGGCGCCTCCCACAGCGGCCGCGATCGGCTGCCGCATGTTTCCCGTGAAACACCGCGACCCGACGATCAGCTCGGCGCCTCCCACAGCGGCCGGCTCCGGGGCCGGCCGACCCGGCGGGGATACCGCTCGGGTGTGGCCTCGTGCTTCTCGGCCACGAAGTAGGTGTCCTCGGGTTCCGAAGTTCGTCGCAGTCCGAGGCGGGCCAGCCCGGCGGCGGGCCACCGATCGTCGGCCGACGGGGGTTCGCTCACGACGATCAGTCCACCCACCCGGAGCAGTGGTGCACCGCACTCGGCCGTCGTGGCCGGGGGTCCGAACCCTCGGGCCGTCACGAGGTCGTAGGCCCCACGACGACCTGGATCACGCCCTACCACCTCGGCGTCGCCGGAGTGAACCGTGATGCGATCGTGGCACCCGAGCCGGCCGATCATCACGTCGAGCCGGCCCGCGGCCCGATCCCGACGCTCGATCAGCGTCCAGGACGTGGAGGGCCACATCTCGGCGAGGACGAGCGCAGGAAGCCCACCACCGGAACCGAGATCGGCGGCGCGGCCTGGCGCCGGGCCGCAGGCCGTGGCGAAGCCGACAGCGTGGCGAATGTGGTCGTCGAGCGCCCGAGGTCCGATCAGTCCGAGCCGTTGGGCGGTGGCCAGCTCGTCGAGCAGCGCCGCCGACGGCTCCCAGGTCGTCACGTAGGCATCCCGACGACCAGAGCCGGGGCGGTCGCTCAGTCGGCCGGCTGGAGGACCACGCGACGGCCCGGCTCCTCGCCCTCCGACGTGGACGTCACGCCATCGATTTCGGCGGCAGCGTCGTGGACGACCTTGCGATCGGCCGGCGACATCGGCTCGAGCACCTTTACCGCGCCGCTTTCGATGACGTCGGCGGCCAGCTGGGTGGTGAAGGCGACGAGCGCGTCTCGTCGTTGGGCGCGGTAGCCGGCCACATCGACGTGGACCCGACCCGAGAGCCGACCCGGTGCCTGTTGTTGCACCGCCGTTCGCGCCACCTCTTGAATGGCCTGCAGCGTATTGCCCTTCGGCCCGATCAAGAGTCCGAGATCCTGGCCCGTGACCCGTACCTCGTAGGTCTCCTCGTCGATCTCGACCCGCTCGAGGTCGGCCTCTCGGCCGAACGCATCGAGGAGGCCGTCGAGGAAGTCCTCGACGAGCTCGGCCTGTTCGGCGGCCAGCATCACCGGCTCGTCGTCACGTGGTTCCATGGGCTGCTTCTCCTGCCGTTTGCTCTCGGTCTCCGACGATCGCTTCTCGCTCACACGACCACGATCGGCGTCATCCTGGGGCGTCGTCGCCCCCTGGTCGGCCGCCGAACCCGCCGCGGCGGACCGCTTGTCACCCGAAGGTGTGCGGCCGGCCTTCTTCGAGTTGTCGGGCCGGCCGTTCTCACGGCCCCGACCGTCGCCGCCCCGACCATTGCCCTGCCCGCCGCCCTTGCCCTGCCCCCGAGCATTGCCTTGCCCGCGGCCCTTGCCCTGCCCACCGGCATCGCTCCGCCCGCCCTTGCCTGGCCCGCCGGCATCACTCTGACCGCGACCTCGGCCACTGCGCCGGTCGGTTCGACCGCCCTTGCGACCACGATCGCGGCGATCGGCCTTCGGACGCGGCTGGGTCGGGCGAACCCGGGCCCGGACCCGGGCCTCACCCTTGCCGAAGCCGAGGAATCCTTTCTTCGACTCGGTGATCACTTCGATCTCGGCGTCGTCAAATGCAACGCCGAGCGTGTCGAGCGCCCGGTCGCGTGCATCCTCGACCGTGTCGCCAGTGGTTTCGACCCACTCCATGTGTTTCTACTTCCCTTCGTTACGTCGCGAGCGGCCGTCGCTCTTCTTCGGTGTGATCCGGCCGCTGCTCTTCTTCTGAGGTTTCGTCGGCTTCACCCGCTCCGCCTGGGGCTGGGCAGCTGTGTCGGTCGTTCTGCGCTTGCGGGGCGCCCGGCTGGTGGGCCGGCGGGATCCGTGCTGGCCGCCACCCGTCTTCACCGTAGTCTTCTTGTCCACTCGTGCCGCGGCCGACCCGGTCTTGGCCGGGCTCTTGTCCGAGCTGGTGTTGCGCGCCGGGCCGGCTTTCGTCTTGGCACCACTCTTCTGTGCGCCACTGGTCTTGGCGGGAACGATGGTGGCCGGCCCGTGCTCGCCGTAGAACTGGCGCGTGATCAGCGACTGTTGGCCGACACGGAAGAGGTTCGAGACGACGAAGTAGACCACGACAGCGGCCGCGAACCCGTAGCTGAAGATCGGGAGGAAGAACGGCATCACCTTCATCAACATCTGTTGGGTCGGGTTCGCGGCAGCACTGGGATCGCGACGGCCCGAGATCTGCCGCTGCTGCACCAACGACGTGACGAAGACGATGAGGATCAAGAGCAGGTAGGGGAGCGCGGTCGAGAGCGAATCGCTGATGGCTTGGCTGGCCGATCGGGCGAGATCGAAACCGAACGACGGCATGTCGTTGCGGTCGATCAATGCTGCGTACATCTCGCTGTCCGGGTCGAGGTAGGCCGGGTTGAAGTCGCGACTCGGGAAATCGGTGACGGGCTCGAGCGTCGAGAAGCCCCCGACCTCACCCTGTAGCACACGGTCGCCGTCGACCAGTCCCGCCGAACCGAACGACAGGCCGGTCTGTGTCGACCGGCGGGTGATACCGCGGATGATGTTGAACAGCACCAAGAAGACGGGCAACTGCACCAACAGCGGCAGGCAACCGCCGAGGGGGTTGACGCCGTGTTCTTGATAGAGCGCCATCATCTCCTGGTTGAGACGCTCCCGATCGTCCTTGTGCTGCACCTGGAGCTGTTTGATCTGGGGCTGGAGCTGCTGCATGGCGATCATCGACTTCGTCTGCTTGAAGGTGAGCGGCATCACGACCAACAACACGACGATCGTGAGCATGACGATGGACATGCCGAATTGGCTGGGACCGGGCCACAACGAGTAGAAGAAGTCGAGCAGCAGGGCAAGGAAGTCGAACATGGGCTAACGCACCGGTGTGATGGGGGAATGGGGTGACTGGGCGGTCAGGCCGCAGGGAGCATCGGGAGCATCGCCTCGTCGCTCCGGGTCGTTCGCGGTTCCCGGCACGGGGTCGTAGCCATGGGTGCCCCACGGGTTGCAGCGGAGGATCCGAGTGACGGTGTACCACGAACCCTTGACCGCCCCGTGGTGTTGCATCGCCTCGCGCCCGTAGACCGAACACGACGGGATGTGTCGGCACGGCGACGGCCGACCGCCGCGAATGCGCTGGTAGCCGGCAATGCAACCGTCGAGCAACCGGGCCAGGGGGCTCATCGCGACGCCTCGAGCCGTTGCAGGGCCGCGGTGACCACATGCCTGAGCTCGGCGGCCGAGAGCGGGGGGACACGATCGCGGATCATGATGAGATACTCGCCCACGGGGACCGCCTGTGGGTGGTCGCGCCGCAGATCGTGGAGGACGTGCCAGATGCGCCGGCGGATCCGATTGCGCGCGACGGCGGAGCCGGCCGCCCGCCCGATGGCGAAGGCGACTCGGACCTCCTCGGAGCCGGATCGCTCCAGATGGACGATGGAGAGCCAGTCATGCCGGATACGGGTGCCGTGCGTGCGGAACCGCTGGAGGGTCGCACGGTCGCCGATTCGTCCGATCAGGCGGACAGTCGGGCCCTTCCCTTACGGCGCCGAGCCTTGATGATGGAACGACCGGCCCGAGTCGACATGCGGTGACGAAATCCGTGCTTCATGGCACGCTTTCGGACATTTGGCTGATAGGTACGCTTCACGATGTTTTCCTTTGGCGCGTGATCAGTTCCGTGAGCGGAACCACCCGAGCGGGTGGGAATTCACGAAATCACAAGAGGGGCAGGGTCACGCGGCCCTGCCGGCCGAACACTGCAACGGTAGAGGCAACTGTCGGCTGGCAACAACATGGGGAGCCACGGCCGATTCGCCGCCCGACATCAGCTCAGGAAAAAACCCCCCTGAACAGCCATTTCGCGAAAACCACCGACCAGCTAGCGCGGCACCGACTCTGGTGATATGTTGCCCAACTCACAGCCGGGGTGGAGACATAGCGACTCGGGGGATCATGCTCCAGTCACATCACGAGGGGTCCGAGGCCTTGACCGACCCGGCGGTTATCCACAGATGTGGATTCCTTTGTGGATGCTCCACTCCAAGAAAGTAGTCGTCCGGTGACCGACCCCGACCATCTGTGGCAGACGTGCGCAGCGACGATACGGGCCGAGGTCTCCGACGCGGTCTGGCAGTCGACGTTCAACAACGCTCGCCCGGTGGCGATCGTCGATGACACGCTCGTGCTCTCGGTTCCGAATGCGATCGTCAAAGAACGCGTCGAGGGGCGGTATCTGAGCCTCGTGCGCGATGCGCTCGACAACGCCGAGGCGGGCACGCTCGATCTCATGATCGACGTGCGGCCCGACGAGAGCGATGACGACATGGCCCACGACATCGCCGCGCTCATCGACGACATCACACCGTCCGAGCCCGGTGCCGCCTCGCCGACCGACTCGTCACTCAATCCGAAGTACACGTTCGAGACCTTCGTCACCGGTCAGTCGAACCGGTTCGCCCAGGCGGCGTCGCTCGCCGTGGCCGAGACGCCGGCGAAGTCGTACAACCCCCTGTTCATCTACGGCGACGCCGGGCTCGGCAAGACCCACCTCCTCCAGGCCATCGGGCACTACGTGCTCGAGAACTACCCCGACCAGGGCGTGCAGTACGTGTCGACCGAGACGTTCCTGAACGAGTTCGTCGACGCCATCCGCACGAACAACCGAGCATCGTTCAAGCGGCGCTACCGCGACATCGACGTGCTCATCGTCGACGACATCCAGTTCATCGAGGGCAAGGAGGGGCTCCAGGAGGAGTTCTTCCACACATTCAACACCCTGCACCAGGCGAATCGGCAGATCGTGATCTCCTCCGATCGACCGCCCGACGCCATCTCGACCCTGGAGGATCGGTTGCGGAGCCGGTTCAAGATGGGACTCATCACCGACATCCAGGCCCCCGACCTCGAGACCCGGCTCGCGATCCTCCGCAAGAAGGCCGAGCACTCGAGCGTGCCGGTGCCCGATCCGGTGCTCGAGTTCATCGCCTCCCACATCACCGACAACATCCGCGAGCTCGAGGGTGCCCTCATCCGGGTGTGTGCCTACGCGTCGCTCACCAACAAGCCGCTCGACAGCGACCTCGCCAAGGATGTCCTGCGCGACATCGTCACGGCCCGTGAGCCGAGAACGATCACCCCCGACCTGATTCTCGACGCCACGTCAAAGCGATTCGGCTTCACCATCGAAGAGATCAAGGGGGCTCGCCGTCACCGCCCGCTCGTCACCGCCCGCCAGATCGCCATGTACGTCTCACGCGAGCTCACCGAACTGAGCTACCCGGCCATCGCCCGCGAGTTCGGCGGTCGCGACCACACGACGGTCATCCACGCCGTCGACAAGATCAGCAAGCTCATGGCCGAACGACGCCAGATCTACGACCAGGTCACCGAGATGATCCAAGCGATCAAGAACGGCGATACCTGAACGTGGTGAGTCATCCCCATAGTCGTCCCGAGCCCGTTGGGCACGGTGCCCGAATCCTGTGGACGACACCCTCCTGTCCACAGCATCACCGAAGCGCCCGGCCATGCCTGTGAACATGGTGTCGCGCCGTCCACACCAGCACATCCCCGCTGACCTGCGGGTATACCCGTTTCCCACAGATCCACAGCACTACTACTACTACTGGTATCCATATAGAAAGTAGAGGAACAGCAGTTGTGAAGTTCCGATGCGAACGCGAGCAACTCGTCGAGGCCCTCGGTACCGCCGGCCGCGCCGTGAGCAGCCGGGGCGGAAGTCTCCCGGTCCTGGCCGGGCTCCGCCTGGAGCTGGCCGGGAACCAGCTCACGGTCACCGGCAGCGATCTCGACCTCACCATCAGCGCCCAGATCGAGGTCGCCGGTGATGCCGACGGGGTCGCGGTGATCCCGTCCAAGCTCGTGGCCGATGTGGTCCGGGCGATGGAACCGGGTGCGGTCCAGGTCACAGTGGCCGAGGGCGACGCCGAGATCGCGGCGGGGCGATCCGATTTCACATTGCGGACGATCCCGGCCGAGGAGTTCCCGCAGATAGCCGGCGCCGAGGGCGACGCGGTGACCCTCGATGCCGAACAGTTCGCCGACGCGCTCAAACAGGTGGTGCCGGCGGCGAGCTCCGATGACTCGCGTCCGATCCTCACCGGTGTCCTCCTCGCGGCCGAGCCGGCGGGATTGCGGCTGGTTGCCACCGACTCGTACCGGCTGGCGGTTCGCGATCTGCCCGGCACGACCGTGCTCGACGAAGGGCAACAGGTGCTCGTGCCGTCGCGTGCACTGAGCGAGCTGGCCCGGCTGTTGAGCGCCGGCGGCGCGGTCACGTTGCGGCTCGGTGAACGCGAGGCGTCGTTCGACGTCGACGGTGTCGTGCTCACGACACGCCTCATCGAGGGCGACTTCCCGAACTACCGCGGTCTGATTCCCGAGAGCCACCCGAACTCGCTCACCATCAACCGGTCCGAGCTGCTCGACGCGGTACGACGGGTCAGGTTGCTGGCCCAGGAGTCCACTCCGGTTCGCCTGTCGATGTCGCCCGATGGCCTCGAGCTGATCGCCATGACCCAGGACGTCGGCCAGGCACACGAGGCCCTCGATGCCGCGTACGACGGCGATGAGCTCACGGTCGCGTTCAACCCCGACTACCTGCTCAACGGCATCGACGTGTCGGCCGGTGACGAGATCAGGCTCGAGACGGTCGACGCCCTCAAGCCGGCGGTGCTCCGAACCGTCGGTGACGATGATTTCCTGTATCTGTTGATGCCGGTCCGGGTGTCCTGAGCCGCCGGTGCAGGTCCAGCAGCTCTGGTTGCAGGACTTCCGGTCCTACACCGATCTCGAGCTGACGTTCGCTCCAGGACTCGTCGCGGTCGTCGGTCCGAACGGTTTGGGCAAGACGAATCTGCTCGAGGCCATCGGTTACCTGGCGACGCTCGAGTCGTTCCGGGGGGCTCCCACCGAGGTCTTGATCCGCGCCGGCGCCGATCAGGCCATCGTCCGCGGTCTGGTCGAGCGCAGCGAACGCGAGCTGTTGATCGAGGCCGAGCTGCGGGCGAAGGGTCGAGGCCGGGTGCAGCTCAACCGCCAGAAGCT
>JAOTZB010000489.1 GCA_029861625.1 Acidimicrobiia bacterium | reverse complement strand
GGACTTGCCGCCGTGTCACCGAGAAATCGCCTTCCGCCTGCTCGAACCGCCGTCACGGCAGGGGTTCTGGGACGTGTCGGATGCGATATGATCGAGCCCCTATCGTACGTTGACCGCACCCCATCGATCCGATGGCCGACAGCGCAGGGTTGATCCCGTGGCTCCGAATTCCGAGAAGCCAACATTCCTGACGACCCCTGCCCGATCGACGAAGCCTCGAACGAGCGGTTTGACCCATGTTCTCGACAAGGGAATGCCGCTCGAGAACCTCCGGGCGCTCATGCCATCGGTGGCCGAGCTCGTCGATGTGTGGAAGTTCGGGTGGGGAACGGCGTACCTCGATCCCGAGGTCGCCGACAAGATCGCCGAGCTTCGCACCCACGACGTCAACGCGTGCACCGGCGGGACCTTGATGGAGATCGCCGATGGCCAGGGTCGAGCAACCGAGTTCTTCGACTGGTCCGCCTCGGTCGGGTTCGCCCACGTCGAAGTGAGCAACGGGGCCACCGGAATGCCGGTCGAGAGAAAACGCGAGCTGATCAGCGAGGCCAACCGACACGGATTCGAGGTCATGTCAGAGGTCGGGAGCAAGGACCCGGAGGAGCAGGCGACACCACAGGAATGGATCGACGAGATCCTCGGGGACATCGCCGCGGGCGCGGCCTGGGTCGTCGCCGAGGGCAGAGAGTCCGGGACGGTCGGGCTGTACGACGCCGACGGTCAGGTGCGTCTCGATCTCGTCGAGGCGATCGAGCGAGCTGTCGACGGGACGAAGCTCATCTACGAGGCACCACACCGCAGCCAGCAGGCCTGGCTCATCCGCACCATCGGCCCTCACGTGAACCTCGGCAACATCTCACTCGGCGAGATCATGAGCGTCGAGTCGCTGCGACTCGGACTTCGGACCGACACCATCGGCATCGGCACGGCCACCACGTTCGCGTCCCAAGTGGTCGGGTGATGTTCGACCTCGACTCGGGCGCGCCGAACATCTTCCCGGCGGAGTACCGCCAGGTGGCGTTGAGCACCGACACGGACGGGCTCGATGCCGATGCCCTGACACGACGTTTCGTCGGTCGCGAGGCCTACATGCGGACCCGCTTCATCGTCGTTCGCTCGGGCGACGACACGGCACTCGTGGAGGTGGCCCGGCAACCGAGCGACGAGTTGTTCTCACCGATCGAAGATCTCCGAGTCCTGGCTGCACCGTCGGAATGCCACTACGTCCATCGACCCGACATCGATGTCGGCGTGCCGTCCCAGGTCGCTCGGGTCATCGAGGATCATCCGGCGGTCCGGTGCCTCGTGATCGAAGGCCGATACGCCCATGTCAGCTTCGTCCTCAATCCGGCGCCGCTGAGCGTCAACGTGCTCGACATCGTGCCTCCGGCCCCGTCGAAGTTGCGAGACCAGGCGCAACGCGTGCTCGACCTCGCCGAGGACCTGCCACCGATCCTCCTCACCGGTGAGGAGGTCGACAGCCGCGATCTGTTGGCCGCCGAGGGCGAGGCCCCGACCGAGCACGTCTTGATGCCGTGTCGCAGCTCCGATGTCGAGCTCGGGGCGACGCCGGTCGCCTACCTCGACCAGCGGCCGGCGCAGGAGGACTGGACGCTCCTGGGCTGCCAACGATCACGGCAGATCCACGAGTGGTTCTACGGCTCGATCCCTCCGACAGTCGACACCTGCCCACGCCGTTTCCTGTCGCCGCAACGAGATGCCGGCGGCCCGACCTTGACCCGCTGCTGTCTCCTCCAGGAGGGCATCGAGTCCCGAGGACGCTCGGTCCTCGTGGCGTGGGGGTCGTCGCTGGGAGATGTGCGCACGGCCATCGAGACGCTCGTCGACATCGAGGGTTTCACGTGGACTCCCACCTGATCGACTCGCGGATCTACGGACACCTGTGGAGCACCGAGCTCTCGAGGGACCTGTACAGCGAGCGCGGTCGGCTCGACCGCTGGATCTCCGTCATCGCGGCGTTGGCCCGGGCCCAGGCCGAG
>JAOTZB010000013.1 GCA_029861625.1 Acidimicrobiia bacterium | reverse complement strand
GGGATCAGGGGTCGGATCCGGAGTCGGATCCGGAGTCGGATAAGGGGTCGGATCCGGAGTCGGATCCGGAGTCGGATCCGGAGTCGGATCCGGAGTCGGATCCGGAGTCGGATCCGGAGTCGGATCAGGCGTGGGATCCGGAGTCGGATCAGGCGTGGGATCCGGAGTCGGATCCGGAGTCGGATCCGGAGTCGGATCCGGAGTGGGATCCGGAGTGGGATCCGGAGTCGGATCCGGGTCGGGCGGGAGGTTGCCGCCCAACGATCCGTCGTGGTTGATGATCTGGCCGTCGATGAAGGCGTTGTTCACCCACTCGTTGTTGGTGTCACCGTTGTCGTAGTACGCGACCGGGCCCCACTGGCCACTGAGGTCCCAGTACTCGCGTCCCCATCGGTTGTTGCGGAACTGCACGTCGTTCGAGTCCGGGTAGGCCTTCCCGGGCACGGAACCGCCGAAGACCGCGTACCCGTTGCCACCACTGAAGTAGTTGTCCTCGATGACCCATTCACGGATGGGCGAGAAGTCGCCGTACAGGCCGAGCGCAGCAGAGCCGCCCTCGTTGTTGAGGATCACGTTGTGCCGCAGCACGTTCCGCCGACCGCCGTTGGAGCCGATCGCCGTGAAGTGGTTCCCGTCGTAGTTCACGAGGTCATGGATGTAGGAGTCCTCGATGGTGACATCGTTGACGATGCGGACGCCGTTGCCGCCGTGGTGGATGTTGCACCGGCGACACGTGAATCCTGTGTTGCCCACCAGCCAGCCGGTGGGATTCTGCCCCTGACCGTCGACCTCGACGTCCTCGATCAGGATCCCGGTGTACCCGCCGTAGCCGGTGTTGATCGCCCCACCCGTGCACGCGCCCCGCACGCGTGTGTTGCGGATGGTCACGTTGTCGGCTCGGACGATGATGCAGCCCTGGACATCCAGTCCATCGATCACAGCGCCGTCGGTGCTGATGGTGAAGCCGGAGCTCGGCGTGAGCTGGGTACCGGGCGGCACGCCCGTGTTGGTCTCGTCGGGCCAGTGGTTCGTCGCTCCCGCAGCAGTCGCGTCGATGCCGAGCAGCACGATGGGCAGGCCGACGGCAACGAGCAGGAGAGCGGCGAGTGGGGCGACGACGTATTCGCGAAGAATGCGCATCGGGTGGGGGACCTCCAGGAACGGGCGGGGAGCGATATCTCGTGCGAGACGAACGGTGCATACAGCGGGGGCGTTCGACCCAAAGACATCGCGCTTCTTGGGCACTTCGACTTTCGACCGGTGCTCGGACCCGATTGAGGCGAGTGTGTATTTCGACCTAGTGACGATTCGTCACGAACCGTGGGCCCAGCCGGGCATCTGCCACGGATCGCAAGGGATCGAGCCCATTGCAGCCCGGGGCGCACCTGGGCCGAACGGCCCGGGCCGACCGGGCCTCACTCTGTCATCGACACGCGTCCGTAATGAAGACGCGAAAGCCGTCGGTTGGGCTCAATCCTGCGGCGGAGGCGGTCCGTCGAAGATGGCGGTCAGTATCTGCGCACCGACCGGCACCCGGAGGCTCGGCTCGGACACCAGATCGTGATAGTGGAGGCCGGGCTCGACGTTCAGCTCGTTGATCACGCCGCCGGTCACATCCAATGGCAGGTCGAGACGGTCGGCCATCACATCCATCCCGAAGAATCTCAGGTCGAGCACCGATCCGAATGCGCGACCGAGCGCCTCGAACGACGGATGCACATGGTCCCGCACGAGGTGGTTCTCTCGGGCCGCATTCTGATTGACGACCGATTTGAGCTCCACCTGTTCGCCGGAACCGGGTGTCGAGGCCGGCGAGAGCCCCTGACGGTCGAGGTGGCGGCCGCATTCGAGGTCGATCTTCAGCGCCATGAGCGATGTCACGGGCTGGGCCCGCAACCGCTCGTCGTTCTCCTTCTCGACGAGGTCGCGGATCGTCGAATAGCCGTCGCCGGTGACCGAAGGGGATTCGCGCCGCACCGAGTCGATGAGCCGCCCATCGAGGAAGAGCAGCCGGTACGAGGGAGCATCGATCTGTTCCTCGACGATCATCGAGTACTCGAAGCTCGAGGCCCAGGCCACCGCCTTGTGCAGCGCTCCCTCGCTGTCGATGTTCGTGGTGATTCCGCGGCCACCCGAGCCGCTCCTCGGCTTCACGACCACCGGCCGGCCGAGGTCACGGAGAAAGGCGGCCGCAGCCTCGACCGTGTCGCGGTTGAATTCCCGATGTCGCGGCGCCCTGAAACCGTGTTCGGCGAGAATCCGGTGGGTGAGGATCTTGTTGTCGGTGATCATCCGCCCGACGAACGAGTCGAGCATGACCATGTGACGGGTGACGTACGTGCGCCGGCGGCCACGGCTGATTCGCAGGAAGTTGTCGCCGATGTCCTCGACCTCGGCGCCGGTTGCCCCGGCAGCATCGTTCCAGAAGCCTCGGTAGTAACGGGCCGAGACGACGCCGTAGTGCGCCTCCATGGCCCGGCCTGCGGTGTCGAACCGGTTCTTGATGCGGTCTCGATAGTGGAGGAGTCGGTAGCCGTACTCCGTGGGGGACCTCACCGACCGGTCGCCCTCCGTTGCCTCCGGCAACCGGCGCCGCGACCAACCCATCGCTCGTGAGCGCCGTCGTCGAGGCCGGGACAATGGGCGTGTCGGTCCATGGCGGCTCAACATAGCGTGGTGGTACCATTCCCTGCGATGGTGGGCGGGGCTGGGCGGAGCCGACAGGGTGGTCCTCCTCCACCTGCCGAGCCGATCCGCGCCGACCACGGTCACAAGCGGATGCGGCATGCAGGATTCGAGAAGGAGCCCCAGGACTCATGACGCAAGGCAAGCCAGACAGCGCCGACCTCCATCCCGGACCGGGCTTCCGCATCCGGACCGAGGTGAAGCGTCACGATGCGGCGCTCATCGAACGGCTCGCCGCGTTCGAGACACCGGTCATCTCCGACACCTTGAACCGGCTCTACGCGTTCGACTTCGAGATCCGGTGCCTCACCGAGGCGTCGAAGCTCGCCGGCTCGATATGTACGGTCAGGGTCTTTCCGGGCGACAACCTCATGGTCCACAAGGCGCTCGATGTCGCCGCGCCCGACGACGTCATCGTGATCAGTGCGGGTGGCGGTGGTGGATCACCGAACGCCATCATCGGCGATCGGGTGTGCGCGAAGGCCAAGCACAGGGGTATCCGCGGCTTCGTGGTCGACGGTCTCATCCGCGATCTTCCCGGCGTCCTGCCGCTCGGCATGCCGGTCTACGCGCGGGGCACCACCACCATCGGGCCGCTCCACCGTGGCCCCGGAGAGATCAACTACCCCATTGCGTGCGGCGGCACCGTCACGAACCCTGGCGACGTGCTCGTTGCCGACGAGGCCGGAATCGTGGTCGTGCCCCACGCGCACGTCGACGAGATCGTCCTGCGGCTGGAGGGCGCTGCTCCGGCGATGGAGAAGTACGAGGCTGCCCTGGCTCGGGGCGAGTTCTCGACGACCTGGGTCGACACATTGCTCGGCGAGGCAAGATGCCCGATCGACTGACGAGCACGCTCCACCGCCAACCCCAGCCGACCCGACACACCGTCACTCCGACCACGACATGAGATCAGGACCACTCTCGCAAGGACCGCCGGTCATCATCCTCGGCGGGTACGAGTCGGCGCTGTCGATCGCGCGAAGCCTGGGCCGTCGGGGCGTCAAGGTGCGCGCGCTCGCCAAACCCGAGTGGTACGTGTGTCACAGCCGATACGCCGAATGCATACCGCTCGACGAACGTCGCGAGTTCTGGGAGGCGGCCGAAGCATTCCTCCTCGGAAGCGACTCCGACCACCTGGCCGGTTCGCTCATCCTGGCAGGCAGCGACGAGGCGCTCGACATACTGATCCGGCATCGGGAGACCCTGCTGGAGAAGTTCCTCCTCGACCGCAGCGACCCCGTCGCCCAACGCAAGATGCTCGACAAGATCAGCACCTACCACGCGGCCGTCGAGGCCGACGTCCCGGTCCCGGCCCACTGGCTCATCCAGTCGGCCGAGGATCTCGATGCGGTGGTCGACGATCTCCGCTACCCGCTCTTGGTCAAACCGCGGCTCTCGCACCTGTTCTGGCCGCTCTTCGACGGGGCGAAGCACATCACGGCCACGAACTTCGACGAGCTCGAGCCCGCCCTCGAGAAGGTCAACAACGCGGGAGTCGACGTCTTCTTGACCGAGAAGATCCCCGGTCCCGACGACCTCGACTGCAGCTACTACACCTACCTCGACGAAGACGGGACGCCCAGGTTCGACTTCACCAAGCGGGTCATCCGCCGCTATCCCAAGAACATGGGAATCGCGACGTACAACATCACCGATCACGTCGAAGGTGTGAAGGAGCCGGCCCTGCGACTGCTCCGACACGTGGGCCTGCAGGGACTCGCCAACGTCGGCTTCAAGCTCGACGAGCGAGACGGCGTCCTGAAGCTCATCGAGTGCAACGCTCGCTTCACCGCCACCACCGAGGAATCGGCCCGGGCGGGAATGGACCAAGCCGACATCGTGTATCGCATGGCCGTCGGTATGCCCCTCCAGAATGTCGACGGGTTCCGCGACGGCGTCCGCCAGCTCGACCCCGGCCGTGACCTGCTCGCGTTCCGCGAGCTCAGGGACATGGGCGAGCTCTCGCTCGCCGGCTGGGCACGCAGCCTCGCGCACCCGCAGGTCTTCTCGTTCTTCTCACTACGGGATCCTGGGCCGACCTGGTCCCGACGCCACCAGATGCTCGACCGCGTGCGCTCCCGGGCGTCGAAGCTCGTACCGAAACGACCGGGTCGGTGAGGACCCTGTCTCTCCGCCATACGGCCAGGCGCGTCGCCGGCAAGGTGAAGCGCTTCCTCAACGGCGAACGCGCTCGTTCCGATCGAGATGCTCCGCCCACGCCCGACGCCGACGGAGCTCGACAACCCGCGCGGATCACCGATGAGCAGCGCCTCGCGTACGAACGCGCGAAGGGCGTCCCCCTCGACGGGCGGCTCCCGACCGTGATGCTCCGGCGCGCACGAAGCGGTGCCCGGCTCGGTCGACGTCTCGAGGCCGCGCGGCGCGACGGGTTGGCGTCCTCGCTCCCCGCGTTCGCGCCGATCATCGAGGACTTCATCGAGGATGGCGTGTTCGTCGTTCCGGAGTACTTCTCGGCCGACCAGTGCGACGCGATGGTCGCCGAAGTCGACCGGCTCATCGAGGAGTACCCGGCTGCGGTGCAGGTTGCGTCGGCCGGCAGTGACGCACGCATCTTCGGTGTCGAGAACGGTTCGCCCCTCCTCCGCGAATTCTCCGAGGATCCAACACTGCAGCGGATGTGCGAGCTGTGGCTGGGCGCGAGGTCCGACTGCTTCTTCACGATGGCCAACCGGATCGAGGCAGCACCCGGGAACCTCGGGTCGGGCGCCGGTTGGCACCGCGATTCGTTGACCAACCAGTTCAAGACCATCGTCTACCTCACTGATGTCGACCGGGCCACGGGGCCATACCAGTACATCCGCGGATCGCAGCGAACCGAGGCGCTCGTCCGCGATGCCCGCGCCGCAGGCGTCCCCACAACGGGCAACAAGCTGAGCAACGACCAGGTCGAACGACTCGTCGCGGAGGACCCCGGTCGCCTGCTCACCTTCGACGCACCGCGCGGCTCTGTCATCATCGCCGACACCACCGGGATCCACAGAGGAGCGCCGCTCGAGCGTGGTGTTCGGTACGCGCTCACGAACTACTACTACCCCCGACAGCGGCGCTACGAGGTGATGACCCAGCGCTTCAAGCCGTTTCTAGGGGTTCAGGTCCCCGTCCTCGACGGCTGATTCCGACATCGGAGCACGGCGAGACGCTGGCCCACGGAAGCGCCCGCCGCACCGAGCACCGGGTCGTGGCTCGTCAGGCGGCGCTGCGTCGACCGAGAACCAGTCGGATCGAGCTCGAGTGATCGCGGAACTCCGACGGCCACGCGATCCGGTAGGTCGTCACATACGCGGCGCACGCCAGTGCCGTGCCGACGATGATGGTTCCAGCGCTCCCCCAGTGAGTGACCGCGTCGACTGCTGACCACGCAACAGCCATGGCCACAGACGCGGTGAAGGCCGGAGCGAGGCTACGGAGATAGGTTCCGTACTTGAGCGGAATCAGGCGGCCGACAAGAGCCACGACGAGAAACGTGTGCAGCGGCACGGCCATGACCAGGAGCGCGGTGGCGACGCCGACGATGCCCCAGTGCAGACCGATGACATACGAGATCATGTGTGCAGGCGTTGTGAACATCTGCCAGCGGAGCAGCCATCCCGACTTCCCCATCCCCAGCACGAGAGTCGAATGAGCGCTCTGCGAGATGAGCCCGAGGGCTGCTGTCACCGAGAGGAGCTGCGTCGGGCGCACCGCACCCACCCAGTCGTCACCGAACAGGAGCGGAATTCCGAGGGGAGCATTGACGATGACCAGTGTCATCGCGGGAAAGATCGTTGCAGACACGATGCGCACGACCTTCGTGTGATATCGAGCTGCCTTCAGCGGCTCCGTGGCCAGCCTCGAGAAGGCCGGAAAGGTGAGCCTGTTCGTGGCATTGCCCAGCACTTGCAGGGGAATCAGAATGGTGCGATACGAGAGCGCGTACAATCCCAACTCGGTCGCGCCGCGGTACCGACCAACCAGGGCGTCGTCACCGTTCCTGGTGATGAAGCCGAGGACCTGCACTCCGAACATGTGCAGGCTGAACGGCACCAGATCGCCTGCTGATCGTCTCGACCAACCCGGTCTCAGGCCACGGCGGTCGATGGCCAGGAGCACGACGAGCAGAAGCGCGTCATGGGTCACGACCTGGATCACGAATGACCAGTAGGACGCTCCCATCACGGCAGCGGTCACACCGGCGATCGCTCCGATGATCGCGGTAGGAGCCTCGACCAGACCGAGAGTCCGGAATCTCATCCCACGGACGAGCATGGCGAGAGGCACCACGGTCAAGCCGCGGGCGAGGAACGTCAGCGAGAGGATCCGGACGACGTTCTCGAGCTCGGGAGTCTCGAAGAAGTTCGCCAGCGGATGCGCGAGGAGCTGCGACGCTGCCACCACAGCGGTTGCCATCACGAGGTTGAGCGTGACTGCGGTGCCCTCGTCCTTGTCATCGAGGTTCTGTCGCTGAATGACCGCTGCACCGACGCCGAGGTCGAGAAAGATCGCGCTGAGCGTCATGAACAGCACGCCCTGCGTGACAATGCCGTAGTCGCCCGGTCCGATGATCCGTGCGATGAGGATTGCCGCGATCATGCGCGCCACCTGCTGGCTCATCAGGCCTGGCAGGGTCCAGCGAGCACCCTCACGTGCTGCATCCTTCAGCTCGGCGTCGCCGACGGTCTCGGCGTCGGTCACCGGTTCGGCGTCGTCGGTCTCGCCGGCCGTCACCGGATCCGCGTCGTCGACGGAGACCTTGGCGTCCGGCTCGGGCTCGTCGGGGATGTCAGCCATGAGGGACGAGCGGGGTGGGAGTCATGGTGGTGGTCGCTTGCCGCTGCACGTGTTGACCGCCCCTCGCCCGCTCGTGGATCCGACGCTCATGGAGAGATTCGATGGTCGGCAGGAACGAACGCCACTACCGAACGCGCGGATGTCGTACTGGCTGCTTCGGCTAGAAGACTACCCTCCCACGGAGAGTGACCGACACGCGCGGCTACCGACCGCGGCACGATCGAGAAGGTCGGCTGATCGGTCTAGCCGGCGGGGCGAACGGCAGCAAACGTGTCGCGGCCGTCGCCGTCGAAATCGCCTGGTACGAGGGTGTCATCGGCACGACCGTAGGAGATCACCGTGTCGGCGATTCCACCCTTGAGCGTGTCGTTCACATAGATGGTATTGCCACGCTTGAGCGCGAATGTGTCGCTACCGTTTCCGTTCCAGTCACCGATCAACACGACGTCGTTGCGTCGGCCGAAGCTGAACTGCGCATCTGCGACACCGGTCGTGAGCGAGAAGCGAACGAAGAACTGGTTGCCTCGCCTGACCGCGAGATCGTCGGTGCCGTTTCCGTTGAAGTCGCCGACGTAGACCTGGTCGCTCGCCTTTCCGAAGCCGAGAACGATGTCGGCGACGCCGGAGTTGGGCTGATTTCGCAGGAAGTTGACGTTGTTGCGACGGACACCGAAGCTGTCGGCGCCGTTGCCGTCCCAGTCGCCGATCAAGACGACGTCGTTCTGCTTGCCGTAGCTCGCGCCGCCCTGGGAGCGTCCGAGCTCGTCGATCATCGTGAACGTGTTGCCAGTGCGCATGGCGAACCCGGTTGAACCGTCGCCGTTCCAGTCGCCGGCAACGACCGATCCCGATCCGGCCATGTTCAACACGTAGTCGGCCGGCCCGGACGCGATCTCGTTGTTGACGAAGATCCGCATCTGCTTCGACGACGTGGGTGCAGGGGCGGGTGCGGGTGCAGGGGCCGGTGCAGGGGCCGGTGCAGGGGCCGGTGTGGGCGGGAGGAAGCCGCCGAGCGACCCGTC
Organism: Acidimicrobiia bacterium; assembly: GCA_029861625.1. Classification (GTDB taxonomy): domain Bacteria; phylum Actinomycetota; class Acidimicrobiia; order Acidimicrobiales; family JAHEJN01; genus JAOTZB01. Next base: position 18,399 of record JAOTZB010000013.1, on the reverse strand, counting down.
GAACTTGATGATCTGGCCATCGGCGAACGCGTTGTTCACCCACTCGTTGTTCGGGTCGCTGTTGTCGTAGTTCGCCACGGGGCCCCACTGGCCGCTGAGCTCCCAGAACTCGCGTCCCCACCGGTTGTTGTGGAAGAGCACATCGTTCGAATCGGGGAAGGGTTTCCCCGGCACCGAGCCGCCGAAGACCGCGTAGCCGTTGCCACCGCTGAAGTAGTTGTCCTCGATCACCCATTCGCGTATCGGTGCGAAGTCGCCGTACAACCCGAGCGCGGCCGACCCACCCTCGTTGTTGAGAATCCGATTGTGCCGCAACACGTTGCGGCGACCGCCGTTCGAACCGATGGCGGTGAAGTGATTGCCGTCGAAGTTCACCAGGTCGTGGATGTAGGAGTCCTCGATGGTGACGTCGTTCACGATCCGAATGCCGTTGCCGCCGTGGTGGATGTCACAGCGCCGACACGTGAAGTCCGACAAGCCGATCAACCAGCTGTTGGGATTCTGTCCCAGACCGTCGACCTCGACATCGACGATCAGCGTTCCCTCGTACTCGCCGTTGCCCGTGTTGATTGCCCCACCGTCACACGCCCCCCGCACCCTCGTGTTGCGAACGGTCACGTTGTTCGCCTTGATGATGAGACAGCCCTGGATGTCCAGTCCGTTGATGACCGCACCGTTCTGGGTCACGGTGAAACCGCCCGACGGCGTCAGGTTCACACCTGCGGGGACACCCGTGTTGCTCGAATCGGGCCAACTCGTGGGCGCGGTCTGCGCCGCGGCGTCGGGAACGAGCCCCACGAGGGCTCCGAAGAGGGCGAGAACGACGGCGCTGCAGAGCAGCGCGCGGCGTCGGAAGAAGAGCGGGGCGGTTCGCATAGGGGTCCTCGTTCCGTTGAACGCCGGCCGGCTGCGTTCACGGGGCACTGTTGGTATCGGCGGTTCGGGGCGTGGCCTCAATGCAGGGATTATTACAGAATGATTGCAATTGCACAACTATCGCAACATTTGTACGAATCACCCGGTTTCAGGCCGCGTTCGCCCCGGCACGCCGTTCACCGGCTGCTCTGATCGCTCTCCCAGGTGTCGAGATCACCACGACGGATCTTGCGCCTGGCCTGCATCCTGGCGATCAGCGAGATGACGACATACGTCGGCACGTGGACAACAAGCCTCGGCTCGCGCCGCACTGCCTCGAGCCAGTCGGTGCTCGACCGCTGGTCGGACGCACTCGCCAGGTCACCGACGACCGATTCCAGTTGTCGGCTCCCCGCACGGGATCTGCGCTTGCGGAGCAGGAGATCGGACACGGTGCGCGGCGCCCGCACCACCGAGACGGCTCCTTCCACCACGACTCGCTCGTCGGGTTCGAACAACCGGTGCACGAAGAGATCGTCGGCGATGACGTCCGGGAACTCGCCGAAGCGGCCCCGACCCTGCTCACTGACCCCGTACACACCCCGTCCGACCAGCCCGGACCGGATGACGGGCAGACGTTGCCAGATCGCGTGGTACGACCGGACGAGCAGGCTCGAGTCCGCGAGGTCGAGCCGAAGCGTCGGCGACGCGGCGAGCGCACCGTCGTCGAGGGCCGCCACGAGCTGACGGAGATCGGCGGTCCCGAGCTCGATGTCGGCGTCGATGAACAGTCGTGGGAACGAGTGGGCTGCCCGATCACCGAGATCGAGGGCATTCGACTTCGACGCGATCGGCGTCTCCAGCACCACGACATCGTCGGCCGCGTCGCGGGCCCGATCCGCGGTGCGGTCCTGGCAGCCGTTGCAGACCACGATGATCTCCATCTCACCGGGATCGGCATCGGCCAACAGGCTGCCGAGACACCGGCCGATCACAGCTTCTTCGTTGTGCGCTGGGATGATGATGCTGACCACGTGTCTCAGTATGGCGGCCGGTTCGCTATGGTCGCGCGCTGCACGAGCCGGAGGAGACGATGAGACGAGGGCGGTTGCTCATGTGGTCGGTGCACTCGACGTGGAGCCGGAGCTAGATGGCGCGACTCGCTCGTCCGCCGGGCCGATGGGACGACTACGTCCTGTTCTGCGCCGGGAAGTGGTGGGACGGCAACCGTGGCGCCGAGCACAATCTCGTCGACAACCTCGTGGAACACGTCCCGGTGGTCTGGGTCGATCCTCCACTCTCGCTGCTGAGCCCGCGTCGATTCCCCGAGCTCGCCCGATCGCTCGAGGGTCCCCGCTTCCGCCTCATCCGCCCCAACCTCGCCCACCTGACGCCGGTCGTTCCTCCCGGCATGCGACGACCGGGCATGGTCGCGCTGACCGAGCTGCTCGTGCGCAGGCTGATCCGCCGGGCGATCAACAAGCTCGGCCACGAACCCAACACCCATGTACTCGCACTCGATCTCGATCTCTTCGACCTTGACCGCCCGGCCAAACGGGTGCTCTACGCGACCGACGACTTCACCGCCGGTGCCGGATCGCGAGGCGTCTCGGAGAACCAGAGCCGGCGGAACGAGGAACGCATTGCCGAGAAGGTCGATCTCGTCGTCGCGATCTCACCCGAGCTCGTCGAGACCTGGCGGCGAGTCGGCTGTCGAGCCGAACTGGTTCCGAACGGCTGCGAGGCCCGCCGATTGGCCACCGTCGACGCGGCGCCGGAACCCGACGATGTCGACCTGTCGCGGCCGATCGTAGGCTTCGTCGGTCACATCACCGAACGGATCGACCTCGGGCTCGTCGAGGCGGTGGCCGATCGGGGGCTCTCGGTCCTGCTCGTGGGTCCCCACCAGATCACGTTCGACCCCGCTCGTCTCGAGCCGCTGCTGGCCCGGCCGAACGTCGTCTGGGTCGGATCCAAGACCTCAGCGGAGCTCCCCTCCTATCTACGGATGATGGATGTCGGGATCACGCCCTACGCCGACAGCGAATTCAACCGGGCAAGCATGCCACTCAAGACGCTCGAGTATCTCGCCGCCGGACGGCCGGCGGTGTCGACCGACCTCCCATCGGCCCGTTGGCTGGATACCGATCTGATATTCCTCGCGAGCGGTCCGGGCGAGTTCGCGGATGCCACCGAGAGGGCAATCGCAGGAGCACACGACGTCGATCTGGTCGCACGGCGCCGAGCATTCGCCGCCGGCCACGACTGGTCGAAACGAGCCGAGCAGTTCGCCGCGGTACTTCGCGATCTCACCGATCCGGCGCCATCGAGCTGACGCGATTTCCCACGGCGCCGGCGGCCTCGTGGTCACGCGATAAGGGGGACGCTCGCCTTCTCGGCTGGCGGGGCAACGGGCGCGGTGTCCGCAGCTCGAGGCGCCAGAGGGCGCCGGTGACGCCCATCAGGACGAACAAGACGCCGGCGTTGATCGGAAAGCTCAGCGCGTCGTAGGTGAAGAGGCTGAAGAAGCTCCCGATGATGGAGGCAGCCAACGCATTGCCGAGCTGGCTGGTCTCGGAATCGGGACCGTGCCAGAAAACCTGTCTGGCGACGGTCGCCGAGCCGAGAATGAGCGCGACGAGCGCGGCCAGCCCGACCAGCCCGATCGTCACCGCGGTCAGGAGGATCTCGTTGTCGACCAGGAAGTACTCGGTCGGCACGAACGTGCCCACGCCTCGTCCGAAGACCGGACGCTCGCCGATGAACCGGAAGAGCTGATCGTAGTCGTCGGTACGACCCTGGACGCTCGGGTCACGACCGAAGTTGAGGAAAAGCGCCCTGATCGTGCCGAGCACCCCCGGTGCAGTCGACCGGACCGCCACGGCGAACACCATGGCTGCGGCCAGGAGATTGAACCGCTGGCGCCACGTCCAGCCCCTCGCCAACACGAGTGCCGCCGCGCCGGCCACGACGAATGCCGTCCGCGAGATCGACAGCGGGAGGGCGAAGCCCAGCAACGCCACGCGAAACCAGTAGAAGCGACGTTTGTTCCGCGGCGCGTGGAGGGCTCGATGCAGTGCCAGTGGCACCATGACCGCGAGAACGGCACCGAACTCCACCGGATGGAGCGCAGTGCCCGAGACCCGCCTGACGACCGAGCGCTGCAAGCCGTCGCTGACCTCGAAGTTCAGCACGAGGCCCGGTATCGACAGCGCCGTGGCGGGGTCGTAGTCGGTGTAGAACTGGATGACACCAATGGCCGCGAAGACGGACGCGAGGTTGATCATCCGATTCACGAGGATGTCGAGACGCTCACGAGTTGGAATGGCGTCGGCGGCCAGGAGGGTCAGGCCGATGAGTGCGAAGAGCCCGACCAGGACGCGATACGTCGCGGTCTGCTCGACCCCTGACAGCGGGCGACTGAACGCGGCGACGAAGCCGGCCGCCACCGTCCAGAGGAAGATCAGCGCCAACACCCGAATCGGCTGAGTTCCCCGCGCCATCTCCCTGCCGGCTTTCGGGCGCAGCTGGGAGAGCCACCACCACATCGATGCACCCAACGCGACGACGAGCGCCGGCGTCCCGACCGCGCCCAGTGGCCCGAAGACCCATGCCGCCGGGATGAGGAACAGGACGGCGAGGAACACCGTGAGCACGGTGACGGCGTCGAACTCCAGCCGGCTCATCAAGAGCGTCCACGCGACGGCGGCGAGCAACAAGATGCCGAGCGCCGGATGTATCACGGCCAGCGCGACCGTCAGGACCGGGGTGAGCAGGACCACCGATCTGGTGGCTCGGCTCGGCTTCCTGGGTGCATCGTTCACCCGCGACCGGTTGGTGGCGGAGAGCCGGCGCAACTACCCGAGCTCGCGTTCCGAGGACGGTTGATCGGCGGGTCGGGAGGCCGGCAGGATGAGTCGAACGTCGGACCCGGCCTCGGGCTCTCCACCATCGTCGGGCCGGGCCCGGGCCCGCCGCGCCGAGATCGCGTCGGCGGCCACCGCGAGGCTCGCGGCGGCGACGAGACCGAGGGCGCTGCCGCCGACGAGCACGCGGCGCCGGGCTCCGGTGAGCTCCCGTGCCTCCTGGTTGACCGTGAGCTGCTGGAGCGAGATCTGCTGGAAGGCAGGCGCATCCGTCCCACCCTGGAGTCGCTCCAGCTCGACCTCGAGACCGAGCAGGACGCGTTCGACCATGGCAACTGCCGCTTCGGGCGACGGCGCGGTGGAGCTGACGTTCACCACCGGTCCGATGGGGCCCTGGGTGATCCCGTACTCACCCTCGTACCCCTCGGCCGCCAGCTGCTCGATGTACTCTCTCGACGACACCACTCGTGCTGCCGCCGAACCCGTGATATCGATGGACTGGTTGAAGCTCAGGAACGGGTTCGTCGGCTCGAACTCGCGCTCGGCGTCCGGAGGCGCATCGGCGGGTGGGTCGACCACGCGCTCGGTCGGTCCGACGAAGATGCTCGACCCGCTCGCCTCGAACTCGGTGTCGACGACTCCGGCCAGCTGCACCGAGACCACGATCGCGATGATCGCGGTCGGCACCATGATGTACCATTGCCTCACGATCGACTTCAAGATGTCGAAAAGGTCCACCCTTGGCCTCCTCACGGCCCGCCACACGTCGTCCGTGATTCACACCCAGCCGGACGAGTCAAGGCTAGTGCGCAAGGATAGACAACCAGACGTCCTCTTCGAGGTCGCGTCGTCCCCATGGGCCATTCGACCCCCCGAGGCCACGGCGAGCCGGCGACCATACCGAGTTGCATGTACGACAACCAGTACCTGATCACTCGCGAGCCGGTCACGGCACCCGACACCTGCACGACGACTCGCTTCGGAGCATTCGATGTGCTCACGCACCATCGTCTCCCGGTCACGGCAGCCCGCGACCGCGACGTCGAAGTGCTGGCGCTCGGAACCCTCGTCGATCCCGACCGTCCCGAGCTGGACAATGCCGCAATCGTCAGCCGGCTCGCGACAACGGGCCGCGATCCGGCCGGTCACCGTATGTCGGTCCGACGGCTCTCCGGACGCTTCGTCATCCTCCGATCCTCGCGCGAGTCCTGCGAGGCGATGGCCGACGCCTCGGCCCTCCGGCAGCTCTTCTACTGCCACCGTGATGGCGAGACGGATCTCACCTCGTCGCCGCGGATGTATCGAGACCTCGTTGGCGGCGCGGTCGCACCGACATCGGACGTCGCGTCGTTCCTCGGATCGCCCAGTCACGCCGCAACCGAGTCGGCGTGGTTCGGCGACGGATCCGTCGATCCCCGCCTCCACAAGCTGCTGCCGAATCACGTGCTCGATCTCGCCGATGGCCGCGTCGATCGCGTGCCGCTGCCGCCGGCTTCGGGAGAGAATCCGACCACGACTGCCGGACGGCTCCTGTCGGGAACGCTCGAGGCCATCGCGAATCGTGGGCAGGCCGTGATGCCGCTCACCGCCGGTTGGGACTCCCGTATCCTGCTCGCGGCCGCTCGACCGATCGCCGACAAGGTCCGGTTCTACGTCTTCGCATTCGACGGCATGCCGGCCGACCACCCCGATCTCGTGGTTCCACGGCGGTTGGCCGATGCTCTCGATCTCGACTTCGAAGTCATACGGCCCGACCCCCTTCGGACCGACTTCGTCGAACGCTTCCGTCGCGAGCACATCGATGCCCGCATGCTCCCGAAGACGGCAGCGATCCAGGCGCTGTACGACCTGCATCACGGCACCGGACACATCCACGTGACCGGCAATGCCGGCGAGATCGTCCGGAACTTCTACGGCAGGCTCCGCGTGCCGCTGCCGCGTCCGTTGCTGCTGCGCACGCTCGTTGCCGCGGCAGGGTACCCACGCCACGACCGTTACATCCGGTCCGAGCTCGAGCGGTGGCTCGTCGACGCACTCCCGTACGCGGCCGAGCAGGGCGTCCCCATACTCGATCTCTTCTACTGGGAACAGCGCATGGGCAACTGGGCTGCGCAGGGTGCGTTCGAGCTCGACCTCGCAATGGAGGAGCTCGCTCCGCTGAGCAGCGCGACGCTCGTCGCCGAGGCACTGACCGTCGATGTCGGCGCGCGGCTTCCGCCCGACTACGACTGGTGTCGTGACCTCGTCAGAGGACTCTGGCCCGAGGCGCTCGGCGAGCCCGTCAACCCCGGCACGGCGATGAAACGAACGGTGGTCGCCCGGGCCAAGCGCAGTGGGGTCCTCAACGCTGCCCTCCAGCGAGCCAGGATCATCCGCTCGGTCCGAGGCTCGGGGTCGCGGGTCGCGAGCGACCGGTCGACGACCCCGGGGCCGATGCGCGATGAGCCCGGCGGCAACCTAACCTGACGGCGTGTTCAGCTCTTTTGGATCCCGACTCGCAGGTCTGCTGGTCGTCGGAATCGTTGTGGTGTTCCTCGTGACCCGACTCGACGACGGCACCGACGGACCGGCCGAAACCACTGGTGGCGACGACGAGTCGGCGGCGCCCGCGCCGACGCTCGACCAGGTCGACGCGGTCGAGGTGCAGGCACTCCCCACTGCACCCGCATGGCCCGATTCGTCGACGACCGGTGTTCCCGATGGCGTCGTGTTGACGCCGTCTTCGGGATTCGACATCACCGACGACGGCACGGTGATCGACGGACTGGACATCACCGGGTGCCTGGTGGTCCGGGCCGACGATGTCACGATTCGCAACTCCCGCATTCGAGGTTCGTGTGGAGCCGGAGCGATCGACACCGGTACCAACGGCCAATCGGGGATCCTGATCGAGGACGTCGAGATCGACGGGCTGGGCGAGAACCCCGACGGCTACCTGCTCGGCGCGTCGGGGTTCACGTGTCGGCGATGCGACATCCACAGCGGTGGCAACGGGATCCGGATCGTGAACGACGTGGTCATCGAGGACTCCTACATCCACGACATCGTCAACGTCGACGGTGCTCATTTCACCGCGATCGGATCGAACGGGGGGCAACGGATCGTGCTGCGACACAACAACATCGACAATCCGGCCGGCGGGTCGGCCGCGCTGGGCCTCTACGGAGACTTCGCGCCGATCCAGAACGTCCTCGTCGAGAACAACCTGTTCAACGGCGGGAACAGCTACGCCGTCTACGCGGGTGCGATCGGGGGCAAGGCGTTCCCCGACGGGAACAACGTTCGGTTCATCGACAACCGCTGGGGTCGCGAGTACTGGGACCTCAGCGCCCAGTACGGACCGGTCTCCGGTTTCGGCGCGAACGATCCCGGCAACGAGTGGAGCGGTAACGAGTTCCTCGACGGCGAGATCATCGAACCCTGACGCGCCACCACCACGCACGGCAACTGCTCAGCGTGCGGCGATGAGCGACTTCGTCACGAACATGATCTTCTCGTCGACGAGCTCGGACTCGGGGAAGTAGTGCCGCATCTCGGTTCGTGAGAGCAGCTGGATCCACAACACGTTGTCGACGCCCTCCCATGATTTCGGTCGGGCCCACGACAACCGCCACCGGCGTGCGACGCGGACGCGCAGCGCCGCCGGGAGGAACTGCATGCCGGGAAAGAGCCAATGCGGCTCGATCGGGAAGTACCGGTATGGCGTCTGGATCCAGTGATGATCTCCCATCCGGTGCACGACGTCGGCCATCGCCAGCCGTTTCGCGTGGCCCCCGACATGCTCGATCACCGAGTTCGAGTACACGAGGTCGAAGCGCTCGCCCTGCAACGACGCGGGCAGCTCGCAGACGTCTCCGACGACGAGCTCCGCCCCGGTGAGCTCGCCGAGCTCGCCGGCCTCCTGGTTCAACACGACCAGTTGCGCCGGCTTCACCGGCGCAGCCCGCCATGCCTGCCCGGTGCCGCCGAGGTCGAGCACCCGCATCTCGGCCAGATCGGGATGTCGGCCGAGCAGGAGATCCCATCGTCGGGCACGGAGACGAGCGCCGAGCGAAGACGGCTGGTCGGGGTCGGCGACAGCTCGACGAACTCGCTCGCTGAGGCTCACGAGTCGGCGACGCCGGGCCGGCGGGCGACGCCGGAGCGACAGCCGCCGAACGACGCATCGGCATCGAGACGCGGGAACATCGGCGGCTGAGAACTCGACATCGGGATCCACCCCTCGTAGCGTGCTACGGCCCGTCGGCCGCCTGTTCGGTGACGGTATCCTACGGGACCACTGTCGGAGGAGGTCGGCCACTTGTGCGGAATAGCGGGCGTCTTCTCGCCCCACAGCGAGCTGGTCGACGAGAAGCGGGCACGCGACATGATGCGTGCGCTCGGCCATCGCGGGCCTGACGGCGACGGCTACGACACCGCACCCCACGTGGCGTTCTGCCATACCCGCCTCGCCATTCTCGACCTGAGCGACCGGGCCGCCCAGCCGATGAGCTCTCGCGACGGTCGCTACCTCCTCAGCTACAACGGCGAGGTCTACAACTTCCGGGAGCTGCGGGACGAGCTCGAGCAGGTCGGCGTCACCGTACGCTCCACGGGCGACACCGAGGTGATCCTGGAGTACATCGCCAGGTTCGGGCTCGACGCGACGCTCGGCCGGCTCGAGGGATTCTGGGCGATTGCGTTGTGGGACCGCACGGAGTGCGAGCTCCACCTCGTTCGTGATCGTCACGGCATCAAGCCGCTCTACTACCGGATCGGCTCTGGAAACGTCGTGCAGTTCGCGTCCGAGCTGAAGGCGCTGACCGACGGCGACATCCGCGCCGATCTGACCAGCCTCGACGCCATGCTCCTCGGCTACTCGGCGACCTGGGGTGAGCACACCGTCCTCGAGGGAGTGCGGTGCGTCCGAGCGGGAGAGTGGCTCACCTTCGACCGCAGCGCCACGGTGCAACGCACGCGGTATTTCCAACTCGAAGAGGTGTTCGACGAGGCGATGCACCGGGAGCTCGAACGGTTGTCCGACAACGAGGTGATAGAGCGGGTCGCGGCCGAGTTCGACCGCAGCATCGACTACCGCATGATCAGCGACGCTCCACTGGCCTGTCTCGTCAGCGGCGGCGTCGACTCCAGCCTCGTCGCATCGACGGCGATACGACAGCTCCCCGATCTGGCCCTCTACCACGCCGACGTGCTGTACGACTCCGAGCGGCCCGCTGCCGATGCATTGGCCCGCGAGCTCGGTTCGCACCTCAACGTCCGTCCGGTGTCCGATCGTGACTTCCTGGGACGGGTCGCCGAGGTGACCTGGTACAACGATCTGCCGCTCACCTATCACCTCAACTCCGTGCCGTTCTACCTCGTCTGCCAGCAAGCCGGTGCCGACGGCATCAAGGTCCTCCTCACCGGTGAGGGCAGCGACGAGTTCTTTCTCGGCTATCCGAACTACGCGATCGCCCCCTATCTCGAGACGATCGACATGGAGAAGCGGTCCATGCAGACGGCCGTGCATCGCCTGACCGGTCGGGCGGGCCGCCTGCTCTGGCCCCGACAGAACGAGTCGGCGACCGTGGGCCTCGGCGAGCTGGTATCACGCTTCGAGCGCCACCAGGTGGCCATCGACGCCAAGGCCGCGAGCAGTCATCTGACCCGTCGCCCCGACGTGCGCGCCCATGCCATGACGATGGAGCTCGCCGAGGGACACCTCCTGTCGTTGTTGCATCGCAACGATCGGCTCGCCATGGCGAGCGGCATCGAGTCGCGTTACCCGTTCCTCGGATCGAGCCTCGTCAAGCTCGCCGCCAACCTTCCCGCCAAACACAAGCTGCGGTGGACCCGGCGACTACACAACCGGAGGCATCCGTTCGTCGTCGACAAGTGGGCGGTGCGCGAACTGGCCGAGCGACGTCTTCCACCGCACCTCGCCCGCCGGGAGAAGCGTGGTTTCCCGGTCAACGTGCAGGATCGGATCAACGTCGGACGTGAGCTCCTCGACGACGGTTTCGTCGCCGACACCTACGGCCTCGACCGACGAGCCCTCGAGAGCCTGTGGGATGTCGCGACGCCATCGTGGATCCTCCGCCTCGCGATGGTCGAGGTCTGGGGGCGGCTCTTCGTCGGGAATATCGGGCTCGAAGAGGTCCAGAAGAGCCTGCACGACAACGTCACACTCGACTGACGAACGGCGCGGCTCGGCTCGTCCCGAGATCGGGTTTGCACGGTCACTCTGAGCGACGTAGCCTTTCAACTCCCACTGGATACGGTGGTGAGAGCGACATATACGAACAACGATCGGGCGACGTTGGCGAAGCGAGTTGGCGCAAGATCCATTCGGTGGGTCCGAGGGCGAAAGAAGGGTGTCTGGGCGGTGCGAGCGTGGGCCAATAGTGGACGGACGGCTGATACGACCTCAGGTCGGTTCGCGCGCCTGCTCGACGGCCTCATCCTCTTCACGATCTGGACGCTCGTCCTCGACCTGAACCCCTTCACCGAGCGGACGGGGCCGCAGGCTCTTGCGCTTGCCGGCATCGCGACGATCGTGCAGCTCATCGTGGCCAGTCGACGTGGTGCGTACACCGACATGCCGCTGCCGGCCCGCACCGACGAGGTCGCCACGACGATCACCTCCACGCTGGCAGCGGGCGCAGGCATCGCGCTCGTCGCCGAGATCTTCAACTGGCCCAATGGAGCCCGTGAGCTGATCCTCGGCGCCGTCATCGTCATGGCGGCGCTGGCAGTCAGTGCCGAGATCCGCCGGTCACGCCGGGCGCAGCTCGGCGGCGAGCGAGTCGTCATCGTGGGGACCGGCGACGAGGCCATGGAGCTGGCCGAGCTGTTCCTCGACCACGCCGACGCGGGGTTCCAGCTCATGGGTGTGGTCGGCGACCAGGCGGTCGCCCTGCGGCATGGTCTCGGCGAGGTCTGGCTCGGCCCGGTCGACGACCTGCTGACGATTCTCGACCGACACGACGCCACGACCGCAGTCGTCGCTCCGAGCAGCTTCCGCTCCCACAGCTTCCGGACCATCATCAACAACCTGCTCGCCAACGGTCACGACGTCGCGCTGTCCTCGGGCGTGAGCCGAATCGGGGTGCACCGCCACGTGATGAGCAACGTCGTGCACGAGCCACTGGTCCTGCTCGAGTCACAGCGGGTCCCGGCGTGGCACTACGGCACCAAACGGGCGCTCGACATCATCGGTGCGAGTGTCGGGTTGCTCATCGCATCACCGCTGCTCGTGCTGTCGGCGCTGGCCATCAAGATCTCCGACCGCGGCCCGATCCTCTATCGCCAGGCCCGCATCGGTCGCCATGGCGAGGAATTCGACATGCTCAAGCTGCGGACCATGACCGTCGGCGCCGATCAGATCCGACAAGCGCTCGCGGCCGCGAACCTGCGGTCAGGACCGCTGTTCAAGCTCAACGACGACCCGCGTGTGACCCGGCTCGGACGGGTGTTCCGTGAGCTCAGCATCGACGAGCTCCCGCAGCTGATCAATGTCCTGAAGGGCGACATGAGCCTCGTCGGGCCCCGTCCCGCCCTACCTTCGGAGGTCGCGAAGTTCGACGACGAGCTCCGGCAACGATCCAACGTGCGGCCCGGCATCACCGGCCTGTGGCAGGTCGAAGCGCGTTCGAACGCATCGTTCTCGGCCTACCGGCGACTCGACCTGCACTATCTCGACAACCAGACGCCGTGGCTCGACCTCCGGATTCTCGTCGCGACCGCGCAGTTGCTCATCGTCGGGACCGCGATGAAAGCGGTCCGACGCCTGTTCAGCCGCTCCGGCGTGAAGGTCGACGGCATCGATCTCACGCCGGCCGCGCCGAGCTCCATCGATCTGCGCAGGCCGTCGACCGAGTCGCCGGGCCTGTTCGATCGAACCGGCTGAGCCGGCCCGTCCGACTCCGGCCGACCGGCACCGTACCCACGAGCGGCGTGTCGATCAGACGCGACCCTTGAGCATCAGGTTCCAGTAGAGGAAGGGCAGCCCGTACTTCTTGAGATACCACATGTCGCGGCGTGGCTTGGTGGTGTCGATGAGCGGGATCGACGGCGTGTGTTCCATCGAGTAGTCGAACTCGGCCAACAACATGCGCTTGCTCGACGTGGTGATCGGACACGACGCATAGCCGCCGTAGGTCTCGTGGGGATCATTGCCGGCGAGCTGGGTGAGGATGTTCGCGGCGACGACCGGCGCCTGTTTGCGGATGGCTGCGCCCGTCTTCGAGTTGGGCGTCGAGCCGGCGTCACCCAGCGCGAAGACGTTCGGGTGGCGGACATGTTGGAGGGTGTGTTTGTCGACGTCGACGTATCCGGTCGGATCGTCGGTCGACAACGGGCTCGCCTTGATCCAGTCGGGAGCCGACTGGTGAGGCACGACGTGCAGGATGTCGTAGGGGAGCGAGAAACCGCTTCCCTCGTCCATCGAGGTGAAGGTGGCCTTGCGATCATCGGGATTGACGTCGTGCAGCTCGGCCATGGTGTGGAGTGTGATGCCGTACCCGGCGATGACCTCGTCGAGTGATGCCGCGAATGCGGGGATGCCGAAGATCTTGGGTGTCGGCACGACGAGGTGGACGTCGATCTTGTCGAGCACGCCTTCGCGTCGCCAATGGTCACAGGCGAGGTACGCGATCTTCTGGGGAGCGCCTGCGCACTTGATCGGCCCGCTCGGCATCGTGAAGACGGCCGTACCCGAGGTGGTCGACCGGATGAACTCCCATGTCTTCGGGGCCAGCTCGTACCGGTAGTTCGACGACACGCCGTTCTTGCCGAGCGTGTCACTGACGCCTGGGATCTTGTCCCAGTCGAGCTGGATGCCCGGACAGACCACCAACACGTCGTAGCCGATGGTCTTGCCGCCTGCGGTCTCGAGCGAGTCGTTGTCGGGATCGAACGCCGTGACGGCGTCTTTGATCCACGTGACCCCCTTCGGCATGACCGAGGATTCGGATCGCTCGCTGGTGGTCGCCTTGGACAGACCGGCGCCGACGAGCGTCCACAGGGGCTGGTAGTAGTGCTTCGCGCTCGGTTCGATGATCGCGACGTCGTCGACCTTCTTCTTCAGTCGAGCGGCGACCGAGATCCCGGCCGTCCCCCCTCCGACGATGACGACGTTGTGGTGAGCCATGGTTGTCATTGGGAAAGTCCCTCCGGCTGGATGCGTCGCGCCGATGCCCGCGGCCGGCGCCGCTGCGTGCTGTGGATGAGCCAATTGTACGGTCTTTCGGACTAATGGGCAAGCAGGCGGGGCGATCCATGTAGCGCACCGATTGTTCGTACAATTGGTCCGTGGTGAGCCGTCGCGAGGAGGAGCTCATGAGACCGACCAACCTGTTCCGAGTGATGGCGGCCGCCATCGTAGTGATGATCGTTGCCGTCGGCTGCGGAAGCTCGTCCAGCTCGGACTCCACCGCCGGCAGCGGCGAACTGCTCCCGTTCGAGCAGGTGCAGGACTCGCCGTTCGCATTCGAAGCCGACCCCAGTGATCCAGGCCGCGGCATCTTCCGCGTGACGACCACCGAGCCGATGATCTGCACCATCGTCTGGGGCGAGACCGAGGCGTTCGGCAACTTCAACAACAGCCTCGCCATGAACGGCACCGGCATCATCCAGCACGACGTGATCCTCCCGGGGGCAGAAGCCGGGGTCGAGTACTTCTTCCGGGTCCAGGGATCGACGGCCGACGGGAATCAGTTCCGGTCCGAGACCGGCACGTTCACCATTCCCGCGATCGACACGGGCGATGATGCCATGTCCGACGAAGAGATGGCGATCCACGGCGACAACCTCGCGCTGGACGCCACGCTCGTCGAGGTGAGCTCGGTGTTCGGGACCGGCTGGGAAGGCGAGAACGCCCTCGACGGCGATACCAACACGGAGTGGGCGACCCAAGACGACGGCGACAGCGGCTTCATCGTGATCGATCTCGGTTCGCCCCAGGAGATCGTCGGTGTGGAGTTCTTGACGCGGAGCATGCTCGACGGCACCGCGACGACCGAGCAGTTCACCGTCACGGTCGACGACGGCGAGACGTTCGGCCCGTTCCCGGCCGGCAACCCCGCGGACCCGCGTTTCGCCGAGACGGCCTTCACCGGGCAGGTCCTCCGGTTCGACGTGGACGCGTCCACCGGTGGCAACGTCGGCGCGATCGAGGTCCGGGCGTTCGCGCCGGGCTCGAGTGACGCGATGACCGATGGCTGAACACGGGCGTCCCGCGGTCGGCATGCCGGCACCCGAGATCGTCCTCCCCGACCTCCACGGCCGCACATGGGAGCTCGGCGATCATCTCGGCCGCACCGTGGTCGTGGTGTTCCACCGGCACATCCATTGACTGCCGTGTGCGGACCACGCGATCGCCGTGCGCGACCGCCTCGATGAGCTCGGCCCCGACACCGAAGTGGTCCTGGTGACCTTCACCACCGACGACCGAGCCGAGCGGTACGCCGATGCACATCGACTCCCGTTCCCGGTGCTAGTCGACGAGAGCCGCTCGGTGTACCGGGCGTACGGGCTCGGCCGTGGATCCATGGCGAGGGTCTGGGGTGTGCGCGCCGCGCGCCGGTACGTCGAGATCCTGCGCCGTGACGGGCTCGCTGGGCTCCGGCGCCCGACCGAGGACACCCTCCAGCTCGGCGGCGACTTCGTCGTCGCTCCCGACGGCACCATCGCCTACGGCTTCTGGGGCGCAGGTCCCGACGATCGCCCGACGGTGGACGAGCTGATCGACGCCGTCGGCCGAACCAGATCATGACCCCGGTGATTCGACGCGCGACCGCCGCCGGCTCGAGCCAACCCTTCCCGGTCATGTCACCGGTCGTGTGAGCTACGGTCCCCACGGTGACCGAGATCGGGGAGAGCTGGAGCCTTTCGACCGAGGCGGGCGCGAGCCTGAGCGCCGATGAGCTCGTGGCAACCCTGGCGGCGCAGCACGACCGCATGCTCGCGACATGGGAAGCGTTGACGGCCGACCAGTGGGACCACCCGTCGCGAAACGACAGCTGGACGGTGCACGAGACCGCTCGCCATGTGGCCGATGTGATCGAGGGCATGACGGCGCAGGTCTACGAGGAACCCTGGCCGTTCGAACGGGTGCAGTTCGATCCGAACTCCACGCCCGACCTGTGGATCGCCAGGTCGGCTGACGATCCGCCCAGCCGCACGATCGAGCGGTACCGCGCTGCTGCAGTCCGTTACCGCGAGCGAATCGGCGAACGTGTCGTCGCCGGCCATTCCGGCACCGCCCTCACGCCCTACGGATCGGCACACTGGACGATGGCGGTCGTCCACGGGTTCTGGGATGCCTGGCTGCACGAGCGCGACGTGGTCGTGCCACTCGGGCTCGGTACGCAGAGCGGCGCCGACGAGCAGCGCCTCGCTGCGCTCTACGGACTGTTGATGGCGATGATCCCCGCACGCATGTTCGAACAGCCATTCGACGCCGTGGTCCACTTCACGGGTCCAGTGAGCTGCACCGTCGCCGCGGCCCACCACGACGGGATCGTGAGCAGCGTCGAGCGGAGCCGCTCGGACGCCGAGCTGACCGCGGACCTGTGCACGGCTGTCGACTCGCTCAGCGGTCGCGGGTCCCCGCTTCAGGACGTGGTGCCGGGCGCCCCGGATCTCCTCGGCGCCCTCGCGGGATTCCTCAGCTCCTGACGCCCGACGTTCAGGACGATCGGAGACCCTTGGTGACGCGCTCGTAGACGTCGACGGCCATGTCGAGCTCACCCGGATCGACGAGGTCGATCAGGTGTTCGCGCACCGAACGCACGTGATCGGGCGCCGCCGACTCGATGGTGGCGAATCCTTCGTCGGTCAACACGGCGAACGTGCCTCGGCCGTCCTCGGCGCACTTCTCCCGTCGCACCAGTCCCCGATCGACCATACGGTCGATCCGCTGCGTGAGCCGGCTCCTGGAGTTCAGGAGACGCTCGGACAAGACGCTCATGCGAAGTCGCCGATCATCGGCCTCGGAGAGATGGACGAGGACCTCGTAGTCGTCGAAGTCGAGATTGGCATCGGCCTTGAGGTCGGCCTCGACCCGTTGGACGACTCCCGAGCTGACCTCGACGAACGCGCGCCAGAAGCGCATCTCGGCGTCGTTCAACCAGCGGGTCTTCGTCATCGACTCGATACTAGCCTCATGGTTGCAATCATTCAATCTTGAAGTATCATAGTTCAAAGATTAACCAACTCCCATCGAGGTACCCCCATGACCCAGACCATTCCGAGCCCCACCCTCAGTGCAGGCAGCTGGACCGTCGAGCCGATGCACTCCGACGTCGGATTCACCGTCCGCCACCTCGGGCTGTCGAAGGTGAGGGGCCGCTTCAACGTGTTCTCGGGCACGATCGAGATCTCCGAGGACACCGTCGCCAGCTCGGTTCGAGCCTCGGTCGATCTGTCGTCGGTCGACACGAACAATCCCGACCGCGACGGCCACCTGCGCACCACCGACTTCTTCGGTGTCGACGCCAACCCCCAGATGACCTTCGTGTCGACCAGCGTCGGCCCCGACACGCTCGTCGGCGACCTGACGATCAACGGCATCACCCAGTCGGTCGTATTCGACCTCGACTTCCATGGCGTGGCCGTCGACGGCTACGAGACCACCCGCGCCGGATTCAGCGCGACCGGCCAGATCAAACGTTCCGACTTCGGCATCGACTTCAACGCCCCGCTCGGCGTCGACGGGATGTTGGTCGGCGACAAGGTGACGATCGAGCTCGAGATCCAGGCCGTGCCCGCGGCATGACCGCGGGGCCGGTGCTCGAGATCGTCGCTGCCGGTGATCGGTTCCACACCGCGCTCGGTTGGCTCGACAGCCACCACAGCTTCAGCTTCGGGCCACATCACGACCCGGCCAACGTCGGCCACGGGCTCCTGATCGTCTCGAATGACGACCGAGTGGCACCCGGGGGCGGCTTCTCGCCCCACTCCCATCGCGACATGGAGATCGTCACCTGGGTCCTCGAAGGCCGTCTCGAGCATCGGGACTCCGAGGGCAACCACGGGGTGCTGTACCCCGGCCTGTCCCAACGCATGTCCGCAGGATCTGGCATCACCCACTCCGAGATGAACGCGAGCGCGGACGAAGCCGTGCACCTCGTCCAGATGTGGGTGGTGCCAGACGCCGCGGGCATCGCGCCGGGCTACGAGGAGGTCGACGTCAACGAGGCCCTGGCCGGTGGACACCTGGTCGCGGTGGCCTCGGGACAGGGACACGATGGTGCGATCGCGCTGAATCAGCGTGGCGCAGTCATGTGGGTCGGTCGGCTGGTCGCCGACGAGAGCGTCGAGCTTCCCGACGCGCCGTTCGTCCACCTGTTCGTCGCACGGGGCTCGGGAACGATCGAAGGCGAACCGCTGGCCACCGGGGACGCAGCCCGTCTGACGAACGCCGGCACGACCACCTTCACGGCCGACGTTGATTCGGAGATCATCGTGTGGGAGACCGACTCGACCGCACGGCATTGAGGGTCACGATCGACCCGGTCTACCAGGCGAGCGCCGCCGGCGCGTCGTGGGGCACGGTCGGCGCCGTCGGTGGCGTCGACTCGATCCGTTCGTAGGAAGCGCCGAGCGGCGGACGACGGTCGACGTCGCCCCGGTTGGGCCAGAACGCCATCGCCCGTTCCGTCTGGGCCGTGATGGTGAGCGATGGGTTCACGCCGAG
>JAOTZB010000188.1 GCA_029861625.1 Acidimicrobiia bacterium | reverse complement strand
CGACCCGGCGATCGCCGATGCCTACCTCGCGTCGATCGACCGCGGATCCCCTGCTCGACAGCACCACGACACCGATCTCGCGACCTGTGTCCACCTCCTCGACGAGATCCGACCGCGCCGCGCCACCCCCATCGACGCACTCGGCAATATCGGGGCAGCCATCGGCGCCGTCGATGACCTCGGGGCAGTCGTCGCACTCATCGCCGACCAGGCCCGGCACAGCATCGACGCGACATCGGTCAGCGTGGCCCGGTACCGGCCGGATCGTCAGCTCGTCGAGGTCATCGTCAACGTCGGCGAGCTCGAACCCGGCCAGGACCGCTTTCCCACCGACGAGTACCACCCGTTCTCGGTTCCGGCGGCGTCGCCGCCCACCACGAAGAGCCTCCAGCCACCCGGATCACATCTCGGCTCGATGTTGGTCTCCCCCGTATTCGCCAACGGTGTGTTCTGGGGCGTGATGTTGGCCCGGGCCGCGCCCGATCGCGGCGACTTCGACCGGGCCCAGCTCGACGTGCTCGATGTGGTCTCCGCCGAGCTCGGTCTGGCGGTCGAGAAGGTGGAGCGGCTCGCGTCGGTCGTCGACATGGCGCTACGCGACCCGCTCACCGGCATCGCCAATCGGCGGGTGCTCGACGAGAGGCTGACTCTGGTGTTCGAACGACCTGTCAGCGAACGCGCCGATTGCGCGCTCATCATGTGCGACCTCGACGGCTTGAAGCAGATCAACGACACGCTCGGCCACGCAGTCGGCGATCGTGTCCTCACCAAGGTCGCCAACACGCTCCGCGCCGCGGTTGCGGGCTATGCCAACACCGAGGTCTGCCGGATCGGCGGCGACGAGTTCTGCGTCATCGTCGAACGAGGCGCTCTCCTCGCCGCGGCACCGATCGGCGACCGCATCAACGAGCTCATCGCTCGTCTCGACGACCCGCCCGTCAGCGTGTCCTGTGGCATCGCAGCCGTGAGCAGCACCACGCTCACTCCGAGCGACCTCCTGCGCGCGGCCGACGAGGCGCAGTACGCCGTGAAACGAACTCGCCAGCGGGGCCGCGACGGCGATCTCGCGTCCGGCGGTCGGCGCCATCGCCGCAACGGCTGATCCCCCGTCGCCGTGAACGACGCATTCGGTCGACCCCAGACCGCTCTCGTCCTCGGTGGCACCTCCGACATCGCCGTCGCCACGTTGCGGCGCCTCGCACCCACGCTCGAGCGACTCGTCCTCGCCGGTCGAGACATCGGCGCGCTGGAGCGGGTCGGCTCCGATGTCGCCGCATGCGGCGACATCGCGGTCGAAACGCTCGAGTTCGACGCAGCCGCTCCCGAACATCACGCCGAGGTGATCGAGTCGGCGGCTGCGTTCCTCGGAGACATCGACCTGGTGCTGGTGGCATTCGGACAGCTCGGTGCTGCGTTCTCGCTCGATACCGACCCGGTCGATGCCGCCCACATCGTGGCCGTGAACCATGGCGGTGCGGTCTCGGCCAGCCTGGCAGCCGCGCGTCGCCTCGCCGAGCAGGGACACGGCACACTCGTCCTGGTGTCGTCGATCGCGGCGTTCCGGGGCCGAATACGGAACCTGCCCTACGCGTCGGCCAAGGCCGGCATCGACAGCTTCGCCCGCGGACTCGACGATGCGCTCTGCGGAACTGGAGCCCGCGCGATGGTCGTGCGCCCGGGATTCGTCCACACCAAGATGACCGCGGGCCATCAGACGATGCCGCTCGCCGTCGATGCCGACACGGTCGCGGCCGCGATCATCGACGGGCTCGCCCGCCGGCGGACGGTCGTATGGACACCCAGGATGATCGGGCCGCTCGCGACGATTCTCCGATCGCTGCCGGCCCCGCTCTGGCGTCGCCTGTCGGCGCGGTGACCGTTGCGTTCTGGCGGGCGCTCCGCCCGTCGCAGTGGTCCAAGAACGTTCTCGTCGTCCTGGCGCCGGCCGCGGCGGGAGTGCTCGACCAGGCCGACGTGGTTCGCGACACTGCGCTCATGTTCGTGGCATTCTCGCTGGCCGCGTCCGCGGGCTACCTGGTGAACGACCTGCTCGACCTGGAAGCCGACCGAGCGCACCCGATCAAGCGGCATCGTCCGATCGCCGCCGGTGAGGTCCCGGTCGCCATCGTGCCCGTCGGAGCGGCCGTTCTCGCCGGAGCCGCGCTCGCTGTCACGGCACCGATTCGAACCGAGGCCACCGCCGTCATCGCCGTCTACCTCGTGACCGTGCTCGCGTATTCGTTCGGACTGAAGCGGGTGCCATATCTCGAGCTCGTCATCGTCGCCAGCGGGTTCGTCCTCCGCGCGGTCGGCGGTGCGGCCGCCGCCGACGTCCCGATCTCGATCTGGTTCGCCATCGTGGTCTCGTCGACGGCCGTCTTCGTCGTGGTCGCCAAACGCGAATCGGAGCTGACTCACATCGTCGACGCGCAACGCCCCGTGTTGTCCCGCTACCGGCAGGCACGGATGATCAATGTCGAGCTGCTCGCGATCGGGTCCGCCGCGCTCGCCCACGCCGGATGGGCACTCGATGGCGACCGGATCGGCGCCAGAGCCGCCGCGGCGGTGCTCTTCCTGCTCGCCCTGTTGCGCTATCGCAGCCGAACCGTCGACGGGCCGCATGGCGAGGACCCGGTGGCAGTCGTGTTGCGCGACCCCGTCCTGCTCGTTCTCGGGGCTGCGTGGGCGGCAGCCGTGGTCGTGTCGGTGTCGGCATGACCGCCCGGGGGCGCACGACCCTCCGGGGCTGGGGCAACACGACGCCATCGACAGCGCGAGTCGCCCATCTGACGTCGCCGACGGGACCCTCCGATCAGCTCGCCGCGGCTGGACCGCGTGGCTCGATCGCTCGCGGGCTCGGCCGCAGCTACGGCGACGCCGCGCAGAACGCCGGCGGGGTGGTGCTCGACATGGTCGCGACCGACGGCTCGCTCGACCTCGACACCGCAACCGGGGCGCTCACCGCCGATGGTGGTGTGTCAGTCGACGAGATCCTGCGGCGGGTGGTGCCGCAGGGATGGATCCTGCCGGTACTGCCCGGAACCAGCCACGTCACCGTCGGTGGCGCCATCGCCTGCGACGTCCACGGCAAGAACCACCATCGCGTCGGTTCGATCGGCTCGCACCTCGCGTCGATCGACCTCGTGATCCCCTCCGGCGACACGGTGACGATCGGTCCGAACCGAGATGCCCACCTGTTCTGGGCGACTGTCGGCGGGATGGGTCTCACCGGCATCATCTCGTCCGCCACGATCGACCTGCGCGCCATTCGATCATCCCGCCTGCGCGCCACGACCGTTCGAACGTCGGGCCTCGCTGCGACCATGGACGTTCTCGAACAGGGTGATCAGCGGCACGAACACTCGGTCGCATGGGTCGACCTCCAGCAGGTCAGCGCGCTCGGGCGAGGTGTCGTCACCTTCGGCGATCACGCTCCGCCCGGCGACTCCGACATCGCGCCGGGTCGGCGCCCTCCGATCGTCCCCCGCATGCCAGTTTCGGCCATTCGGCCATCCACGGTGGGCCTGTTCAACGAGTTGTGGTGGCGGCGCGCCCCGGATCGGCCCCGCACCCGGCTGACGGGGATCTCACGGTTCTTCCATCCGCTCGACGGCCTGGCGGGCTGGCCCCGCCTGTACGGCCCCAACGGCTTCGTGCAATGGCAGATGGTCGTACCCGACTCCGCCGCGCCCCTGGTCGGCGCGATCGCGGCTCGTCTGGCCGCGGGCGAGGCTCCTGTCGCCCTCGCCGTGCTGAAACGGTTCGGGCCCGGGAATCCCGCACCGCTCTCGTTCCCGATCGCCGGGTGGACCCTTGCGGTCGACCTCCCGGCCGGTGCCGCGAGCACCGCCGTGCTGCTCGACGAGCTCGACGAGCTGGTCAGCGGGGTCGGCGGCCGAATCTATCTCGCCAAGGACGCACGGCTGCGACGATCGCTCGTGGCCCGGATGTACCCACGTCTCGGCGAGCTCGACACCATCCGAGCGGCAATCGACCCCACTCGGCGCATGCAGAGCGACCTCGAGCGGCGCCTGCTCCGCTCGGACTGACAGAGCGCGGCGTCACCCGTCGGAGCCGGCATCGACCAGGACTCCGACGGCGACGAGCTCGTCGAGGACGGGCTCGATGTCGGAGCGGATCTCACCCTCGTCGGCGTCGAACAGCTCTGCGAGCTCGGCGACGAGCGAGTCGACGCTGATCGGATCGGCCAGCAGGTCCCACACGATGACACCGGGCGGGGTGACGACGGTCGGAGCCGCCTGGCCCGGCGGCAGCACGTACAGGTCGCGGAGCCCCCGCCGCACCAGCACCGACGGAGCCTGCACCAGCCGCCGCGCCATCAGCCACGCCCCCGACGACTCGGCACCAGCCGCCGTATCGCCCGTCGCCAGTGGCGTCCGGATGTCCAGCCCCGGCTGTCGAGGTACTCCTTGCTCGGCGACAGCAGCGCCCGTGCGTACCGGACACGCGCCCCGGCACCAGCGACGACTGCGAGCGACGCGAGCGGCCGGCTGTAGCTCCGTGCCGGCGTGAGATAGCTCCGTAGCAGCCACCGCTGGAACCGCGGGACGGGCAGCGCGGCGAGTCGGCCGAGCATGCCGCTGCGATCGAGGTCGAACACATCGCACGTCAGCGTGGCAGCCCGTTGCACTACGGCGTGTGCCTTCCAACGCTGGGCGGTGGCCACCACGGTGTCGAAGTCGGTCATCGACCGCGCGTCGATGGTGGCGAGGTCGCGGAGCGACGACAACCGGAGCGGCAGATCGCCGAGCGCCGCGTTGTAGCACGCGTGCATGAAGAGTGCGCTCGGTCCCAGCGCCGGATAGTCGCGTCCGCCGACCTCGAACGTCGTGCGATCAGCGTAGAGCTCGTCGAGCTCGACGGTGAGGCCGAACGGTCCGGTGACGAACGTGCGGTGCAGGTCGAGCTCGAGCTTGCCCACTCTGATCAGTACTTCCTTCCCGAACTCACGATCGAACCCAGGGCGGAGCTCCGCCACCGAGGTGGTTGCGCCGAAATGGCCGACCAGGGAATCGCGAGCGGCGTCGAACTGGTTGCTCGGGACCATGATGTCGAGGTCGGCGTACACGCGATGACCGGGGTCGTCGTAGACGAGGTGGCACAACGCCGATCCCTTGACCACCCGGTACGTGATCCCGTGGTCGGCGAGCACCGCGTCGGTGCGCACCAGCAGCTGTTCGACCTCGAGCACGTGAACCAGCCAGCGGCCCTGTCTGGCCGCGAGCAGTTCGTACTGCTCGTCGGTCACCGGCATGGACCCGGTCCCGACGACAGCGGCGAGCGCTCCGAGCACGCGGTGACGCTCGGCCAGCCCCACCAGCGCGTCGAAGTCCACCGTGTCGAGTGGAGCTGTCGGCAGGTGGAGCGGACCGTCGAATCCGGCGGCGGCGACGGCGACGACCGTCTCGTTCGCGACATCCGACGGCGAGGCCGTCTGGCCGAGGACACGATCGGTCACGTGTACAGCGATTCGATGGCGGCGACCGGTCCGGCGAGTCCATCATGGCGGAGCCTGTGCGTCGTGCACTGCTCGACGACCGCGACGATCCGGTCGAGCTCGTGCGCATGGTCGGCGAAGTTGAACGCGTTCGCGACCAGGTCGGTCACGGCATCGATGGAGTCGATCGGCTCGAGCGTGTTCGCCGCGCCCTCGTCGTGGACGGGGAACACGATGTGTCTGAGCACGCCGGTGGAATCAGCCGATCCGTCCCGGATCTCGTTGGGTGGAACCTGCCACTTCCCGCGGGGCGCGAGATGGGGATGCGGATCGAGGTGGGGAAAGAGGAGCTGGGACCCGGGATCGAGGGTGATGGCCTTCGGGAACGGGACAACGCGGCCTGCATCGAGATCGATCGCCGTCGCCTCGTCGGTCAGGTAGTCGTATCCGGCGCCGACGAGGGCGGCCGCGAGCGTCGACTTCCCCGAGTTCATGACGGCCGGCAGCACGACAGCATCGCCCTCCATCGCGAGAGCCGACGCATGGAGCAGGAGGTAGCGGCCAGAGCGTGCGACGGTCAAGCGGTTGACGTTCCACATCAGCTGGCCGATCAGGCCCGACGCGCTCCGTGCCGTGAGCTGGTGGTCGGAGACCCGACCACGCCACGTGTCGCCGTCACGCCACAGCGTGAATGGTTCGTCTTCGGCATCGCCGGCTGCGGTGAGGGACCCGAGCACGCGATCGAGCTCGACCGCGAGCTCTGCCACGTCGGTCTCGACCGTGAAGCCGAAGTCGAGACCCGCGTAGGGGCCGAGGCGGTGCGGCCATGGTCGATCGGGCGCAGGAACCGGTACCGGGTCCGGTGGCCCGGCCGGCGCGGCCTCGGTCCGATCCGTAGGCGACGAGTCGACCAGCAGGGACTCGGCCCTGAGGGACGCGACCAGGTCGCGAACCGACGCGCCGACATCGTCGGTGGGGCCGTCGAAGACACCGACGAGATCCTCGACGAGGTCGTCGACGGTCGCGTGGCCGTCGCAACACTGCCAGAGCAGCCAGCCGGTCGAGTTGAGGCGGTGGATTCGGCCGGCTCGCGGGTCGTACACCACCGCTCCGTCGTCGATCGGCGCGGCGATGACATCAGGACGCACCTCGAGCGGGCGGGTCATCGGCGACGCGATGGCGGCCCGATGCCGGCGGTGACGATGTTGAGGCCCGATTGCCGAGCTCGCGCCGACTCACCCGACGGCCGGTCGGTCTCGCCACCTTCGGCAGACGGACCATCGTCGGAACCACCACCGTCGCGCGGATACGGGCCGGGCCGCGCTCGTGTGCGCGCCCGTTCCGTGAGCGGCAGCGCGACCAGCACGAAGACGAACGGGAGGAGCTGGCTCCGCTGACGAGCCAGGATCCCGAAGTTCCCGACGAACGCGAAGACGTAGCAGAACATGAAGACGTACGCAGCGGCGGCCGCGGCGTAGGGCCGCTTGATGGCCTCGACCGGAAGTCGGGCGAGTCGTCGGATCGAGAAGAACAACAGACCGGCCAGCACCAGGCCCTCGAGCGCGGTGACGGCCGACTGGGCATTCGTCACCTCCCACGGGAACGGCCGGAAGATGACGGTGATGAAGGCCCACGGATAGTCGACGATCGAGTCGATGTCGGCAGCGTCGAAGTTCGACCCGCCCTCGTCGGTTCGCGCCTGCACGCTCTCGAGCGCAGACGAGAACCCGCTCCCCCCGACATCGTCGACGTTGAGGAATGTCGCCACGCGGGGCGCGAGCAGGCTGGCGAGGACGACGAGCAACACGACACTGCCCATCTTCGAGGCGAACCCGAACGACCTGACGCCGTCACCTGACCGGAACAGGGCGTTGATGATCACGCCGACGGCAACCGCAGCAACGAGCAGGATGGCAACGTGCGGTCGAACCGCGTACATGGCGAGCAGGCCGACCACGAGCGCCGTGACCCCGCCGCGTTTGTGCACCAGCAACCGCGAT